>JAADEE010000084.1 GCA_013153575.1 Chlorobiota bacterium | reverse complement strand
TCAATAATATTTCTGCAAAAGCAAATGCTGGCATTTCTTATAAATTAGGAAAGTCAGATGTCTATTTTGATTATAATAAAATGAAGATAGGATTAACAGTTGCTTCGGTAATTCCTTTAATAGAAGGCAATAGCAGAACTAATGATGTTTGGTATCAAGATTTAGACAGTAAAATAATTGCATTTAAAAATAAGTTGTTTTTTAATAAACTAATGCTGGATGCTGACTTTTCATATCAAGCAAATAGGAGGAAATTAATTACAGAAGATTTTATGCCTGTTGATATGAATTTAGTTACTTATTCATATAATATTAAGAATACTTATAGTTTGAAAAATAATTCGCAAATTATAGGAGGTATTCAAGGAATGTTGCAAACAAATGAGAATTTCGATGCACCTAATCATGTTATTCCTAATGCCGATTTGAATGATTTTGCAGTTTATTTAATGATGTCGAACAAAATTAAAGAAAAAATAAACTTTTCAGCAGGTTTAAGGTATGATTATCGAAAAATTACAACTGATGAAGAGTTAAATAAACTGGCTGTAGATAGAGATTTTAATGATTTTAGTTATTCTGCAGGAGCAACTTATAATTTTACAAAACAATTTTTGTTGCGAGCAAATTTTGCATCGGCACATCGTACACCAAATATTGCAGAACTTACAGAAAATGGTATTCATGGTGATATTTATGAAGTTGGAAATTCTAATCTAAAAACTCAAATTAATTATGAGCCTGATGTAAGTTTACATTTTCATAACAATTTTATAGTTATTGATTTTGCAACTTATTACAATAGAATAAATGACTATATTTTTCTTGAAAATACAGGGGACTTAACAGATGGAGAAATAAAAATATATGAGTATAATCAAACAAATGCAAAAATAAGAGGTTTTGAAACAGGTTTTAAAGTAATGCCATTTAAGCAATTAAAAGTTTTTGCAAATTATTCTTTTATTGATGCAAAAACAGATGATGGAGATTATTTGCCATTTATTCCTCAGAATAAAATTAATTCTGAAATAAAATATGTTCCGAAATTTAAAGTTTTAAAATTCAATTTTTCAAGCTCAATTGATTTTGTTTATGCTTTTAAACAAGATAAAGTTTCAGTTTTTGAAACAGAAACACCTGAATATTTTGTGACAAATTTTTCAGTAAATTTAAAGAGAAAGATTAAAAAGCAAACTGTACAATTTGCAATAAAAGTATCTAATTTATTTGATGAGGTTTATGTTGACCATCTATCAACAAATAAAGATTTAGGATATTTTTCTGAAGGAAGAAATATAACAGCTGTTATAAAATATGTATTTTAATTTGGATAATGAACATATGTTCATTATATTTGCAAATAGATTTTATTAATTAAATTAAAAAAGGAGGGAATTATGCCAAATTTTGATAGAACAGGACCTCAAGGAAGAGGTGCAATGACAGGAAGACAATTAGGACATTGTGGTGATGGTACTAATGGAAACCATTTTGGACGTGGCAGAGGAAACAGAGGTAGAGGATATGGTTTCGGAAATGGTTTTGGCAGACATCAAAACAATTTATTTGCTGATGTATCTGAAAAAACATTAGTACAAAATCAAATTAATGTCTTAAAAGACCAATTAAGCAGTCTTGAAAAAAGAATGCAAGAGTTGGACTAAAATTAACTTGATGGTTACGGTTTTACTTAATTAAATCAAGTAAATGTAATTTATAATTAAAATGGGGAGTGAGTAAAACCGTAACACAAATTTATTAACTAAAAAACTAATAACATGAGAAATACAGGAAAAGGTCTCGGTAAAGGAGGCGGAAAAGGACTTGGACGAGGAAACGGACAAGGCAGAAATAAAGGCGGAGCCTTTGGAACAGGAGGATATTGTGTTTGTGCAAAATGCGGAACAAAAATAGAACACCAGCAAGGTGTTAAATGCACAACTTTAAAATGTCCTGAATGTGGACACACAATGATACGTGAAGAACTATTAAAAAAATAAAAAATGAAGATTGCAATAGCAAGTGGTAAAGGAGGAACAGGCAAAACTACATTGTCAACAAATTTAGCATCTTATTTATCTGAAAAAAATAAGGTTGTACTTGTTGATTTAGATGTTGAAGAACCAAATTCAGGACTTTTTATAAAAGGTAATTTAATTTATGAAGAAGAAAAATTTAAAATGATACCAAAATGGGTGCAAGAAACTTGTACCCTTTGTGGAAATTGTCAAAAAGTTTGTAATTTTCATGCAGTAATACAACTTGGCACAATGATTTTAGTTTTTCCTGAATTATGCCATTCATGTTATGCCTGTTCCGAACTTTGCCCAACAGGTTCATTGCCTATGACTTCAAAAAAGATGGGCGATTTAAAAGAATACAAAAAAGATAATCTCTCATTTATTGAAAGTAAACTTGTAATAGGAGAGGAGCAAGCAGTACCATTAATTCATCAAACTATGAAGTATGTTGATGAAAAGTTTGGGAATGATGCAATTAAAATATTTGATTCCCCACCCGGAACATCTTGCCCTGTAATTGAGGCAACAAAAGATGCTGATTTTGTATTACTTGTAACAGAACCAACACCTTTTGGTTTGCACGATTTGAAGTTGGCAATTGAAACAATGAAAGAACTTAAAAAAGATTTTGGTGTTATAATAAACAAAAGCGGAATAGGAAACAATAATGTTGAGGCTTATTGTAATGAAGAGCATATTCCTGTTATTGCAAAAATTCCAAATAGCAGGAAAATAGCCGAATTATATTCTTCCGGAAGTTTATTATATAATGAAATAAAAGAAGTTAAGAAAGAACTAATAAAAATTGAAGATTTTATTTTAAGACTAAAAGAAACTAAATAATGGCAAAAGAAATAGTTATAATATCAGGAAAAGGAGGAACTGGCAAAACTTCAATAACTGCATCGTTTGCCGTTTTAGAAAAAGATAAAGCAGTAATTGCAGATTGTGATGTTGATGCTGCCGATATGCACCTATTAATGAAACCTGACTTTGCAAAAAGTGAAGACTTTTATAGTGGAGAATTAGCAGTAATTAATCAAGAAGCATGTATTAAATGCGGCAAATGTGCCGATGTTTGCAGGTTTGATGCAATACCATTCACAGATTCTAAATATGTTGTTGACGATTTAAGTTGTGAAGGATGTGGATACTGTGCAAGAGTTTGCCCTACCGATGCAATTACAAATATTAGTCAAAATGTTGGAGAATGGTATATATCAGACATAAAAACAGGCAGTAAAATGGTTCATGCAAAGTTGGCAATAGGAGCTGATAATAGTGGTAAATTAGTTGCACAAGTAAAAAATGAAGCAAAAAGAATTGCCGAAGAAGGAAGTTATGATTTTATAATTGTAGATGGTTCACCCGGTGTGGGTTGCCCTGTTGTATCTTCCTTATCAGGAGCAAATTATGTTGTTTTAGTTACAGAGCCAACAGTGTCGGGTTTGCATGATTTAAAACGAGTATATGAACTTGTTCATAAATTTAATTTAAAGGCAGGTTGTATAATTAATAAGTATGATTTGAATGAAGATATGACTTCAAAAATTAAAGATTTCTTAGAAAAAGAAAACATAAATCATCTTGCTGATGTTCCTTACAGGAAAGAATTTATTGAAGCAATTACAAACGGACAAACCATTGTTGAATACGATAAAGGTGAACTAAAAGAGATTATTACAAATACATGGAATAAATTAAAAAATATTATAAATTAAAATAGATAAAAATGAGAATAGCATTTACAACAAAAGGAAAAGAATGGAGTTCGGAAATGGACGCACGATTTGGTAGAACAGAATTTTTTATTGTTTACGATGAAGATAAAGACCAAATTGAAATATTAGACAATAGCGATTCTACAAAAGATGCACATGGTGCAGGACCAAAAACAGCACAAAAACTTTTTGAATTAAAAGCAGATGTTTTAATAACAGGAAACGGACCCGGAGGAAATGCAGCAACAGTTCTTGAAAAAACAGGAATGCAAATATATGTTGGTGCAGGCGAAATGACTGTTAAAGAAGCATATGAAGCATATAAAGATGGGAAATTGAAGAAATTTTAATATTTTAGCGAGCAAATGTTCATTATTTTTAATTAAAATCTTCTAATATGAAAAATTTACAAAGCAAATTTATAATGCCACCTATTAAGTTGGCTTATGGCGATAAAACCGGAAAAGTAAATCAAAAGCATTTAAATTTTTATGAAGAAAGAAACAAATACATAGGAGCAATTATTCCTGAACCTTTGTATATGGATGCCGGTTTACGTGAAATTCCAACTCAAATAGGAATTGATAATGATGATAAAATTGAAGGTTTACAAAAACTAACAAGCACCATTAAACAAAATGGTGCAAAAGCAATTGCTCATTTAAATCATCCGGGTAGGATTGCAAATCCTAAAATTCCAAATAATTTTTGGTGGTCGGCAACTGATAAAGCTTGTGAGAATGGAGGTGCAAAACCTGAAAAAATGAACAGAGAAATGATGGACAAGGTCATTGAAATGTTTGTTGAAAGTTCTAAAAGAGCTGTTAAGTCAGGATTTGATATGATTGAAATACAATTTGGACATGGATATTTGCTCGCTCAATTTATTTCACCATCTGTAAATGATAGAGATGACGAATACGGAGGCTCATTTGAAAATAGAATAAAATTTCCTTTGGAACTTGCAAATGCAGTTAGAAAAGCTGTTGATGTGCCGTTAATTGCACGTATTAGTGGTGATGAGATTATTCCAAACGGATTTCATGTTGCTGATATGATAAGTTTTTCAAATGAACTTGAAAAAATAGGCTTTGATGCAATTCATGTTTCCGCAGGTTCGGCATGTACAACGCCACCTTGGTTTTTTCAACATATGTTTATTCCAAAAGGAAAAACTTGGGAATTTGCCTCTAAAATTCAAAAAGAAATCTCAATACCTACAATTTTTGTAGGACAAATAAATACAAGAGAAGATGTAGAACTTCTTGAAAATAAGTATAATGCAGAATATATTGCAGTTGGTCGTTCTTTGGTTGCAGATGAGAATTTTGTTGCAAAACTTCTTAATAAAAACAAAGAAAATTACAGACCATGTTTGGCATGTGCAGAAGGTTGCCTTGGAGGAGTAAAACAAGGCAAGGGTTTAGGCTGTGTGGTAAATCCTATTTTAAATACAGGCTTACAGAAGATTGAGAAAGCAAGTTCAGTAAAAAAATATGCTGTTGTAGGAGGAGGTTTGGCAGGAATGCAGGCATCGATTTCTTTAACAGAAAAAGGGCATAATGTAGATTTGTATGAAAAAGAAGAACTTGGAGGGCAATTTAACTTAGCTTATCTTCCACCAAATAAAAAAAGTTTAAAACGTATTATTGATTTTTATTTGAAAGAAATTTCTGACAAAAAAATTAATGTAATAAAAGAAGATGTTTCTGCGGAAACTTTAAAAGATAAAGGTTACGATGGAGTTATTTTAGCAACAGGAGCAATACCAAATGTGCCGACTATTAAAGGGCTTAAAGAATATTATTGGACAGAATTTCTTAATGACGAGCAACTTTTTGAAAATGAAAATGTCTTAATAATAGGAGGAGGACTTATTGGTTTGGAAGTTGCATCTAAATTGGTTGATGCTAATAATAAAGTTTACATTGTTGAGTTGCTTGATGAAATTGCAAACGGAATGGAAATGATTGAGAAAGCATTAACAGTTAAGAAGTTAAAATCAAAGGATGCAATTATTTATACAAACCACAAAGTTGTGGAAGTTAATGGTAAAAAAGTAATTATTGAAACAAACGGAAAGCAAAAAGAAATAAATGATATTGATAAAATTGTTGTTTCTGTTGGTATGAAAAGTTACTTGCCATTTGAAAGTGTTGAAGATATAAAAGTTCATATAATTGGTGATGCTAAGAAGCCTAGCAAAGCTCAAAATGCAATACGTGATGCTTATGAACTTGCATTGCAATTGTAGTTATTAAAATTATATACCCTGCGGGTTTCTAAAACCCGCAGGGTATATAATATTTTATTATTAAAACTTTGAATTAGCAGAGTTAAATTAAAGAAAAATAAAAAATGAAATTAAAATTTGCATTTGCTGTAAATAAAAACGGAGAATTTCAAAAAAAACATTTTGGCGAAGCTGATAAGTTTCTTATTTATGAGTATAATTCTGAGAGGTTAGTTTTTGTTGAAGAAATCGAAAATACTAAAAAAAATATCGACGAAGAAACAAAACACGGTTCAATGTTAAAAGGACAAGAAATAATTGATTATCTTAGGAGTTTTGAAGTTAAAGCATTAGTATCAATGCAATTTGGGAAAAATATTAAAATGGTTGATAAGTATTTTATTCCTATAATAGTTTCGTCTGAAAATGTTGAAGAAACTGTAAAAATTATAGAGAAAAATATGCATTGGATACTTGATGAGGCTACAAAAAAGTCTTCCGATTATATGCTTTTTAGAATAAATAGCGGTATTTTTAAGCATAAAATTAAAGAGTAAAAATAAATTTATAAAGTATGGATAAAAGAGAAGTTTTAAAAGGTTTAGAAAATGTGATGCATCCTGCAATTAATTTTTCATTAATAGATTTAGGTATTATAAAAGATATTAATATTGAAGATGAAAATGCAAAAGTTATATTTGCCGTACCATTTAAAAATAATCCTATTGTTCATA
>JAADEE010000139.1 GCA_013153575.1 Chlorobiota bacterium | reverse complement strand
TTAATGAAACAAAAGGTGCAATAAATTTAACTTTATTTCTTTGTAAATGACCTATAAAATGCCATTGAATATCTTTTGGTAACTCTTCATATTTTTTTACCAAATCCTGAACCTTATTTTCACCAAAAATTCTTTGTCCAACTTCATAAGCAGATAAAATATCTTCATTTGGTTTTGTTTTTGAAACTGCAACAAGTTTCACATTTTTAGGAATTTCAGCAATTATTGCTTTTATATTATTTTGAATTGACATATTTTTATCTTTTTTTTTAGAAAACGAAATTAAAGTTTTTTTGCCAACTCTAAAACAAAAGATAAATTTGTGTTCTTTTTTTTCGGAAAACAATATTCAAAATTAAAGCTCGTTATCAATATTATTACAAAACAAACTATTCTTTTAATGAAATATGTATCAAAAATAACCACACTATTAATTATTGTAATTTTCATAATTCAATCTTGCAATAAAGACGATTTCATTACTGATGCAAACGCAAAATTACAATTTTCAAAAGACACAGTTTTTTTTGATACTGTTTTTAATGGTGTTGGTTCTGCTACAAGATATTTTATAGTTTACAACCCACATAGTTCGCCCATTAATATTTCAAACATAGAACTTGCAAAAGGAACATCTTCAAAATACAGATTAAACATTAACGGAAATCCAACTAATTTTGCCGAAAATATTGAAATTGCAGCAGAAGATAGTATGTTTATTTTTGTTGATGTGCAAATTGACACAAATACTGATAATATAATTGAAGAAGACCAAGTTGTATTCAATACAAATAATAACTTACAAGCTGTAAACCTATTAGCATTTGGGCAAAATGTTCATTTGTTAAATGATTCTGTTATTAATTCGCAAACATGGACTAATGATAAGCCTTATGTTATTTTCAATTCAATGGCATTAAACGAAAATGAAACTTTAAATATTGAAGCAGGTGCAAAAATTTATTCTCACCGAGATTCAAGAATAATAATTTTAGGAACATTAAATGTAAATGGAACTTTTGATGAACCTGTAATTTTTGATGCCGACAGATTAAACGGTCATTCTTCAATATTTTTTGATAATGACAGTACTGATAATTATGATGATGTTGCAGGACAATGGGGCGGAATTTGGCTTACAAAATTAAGTAAAAATAACAATATTAATTTTGCAAATATTAACAATGCAGTTATAGGAATTCAAGTTGATTCAGTTGGGCAAGAAAACTCTTTTCAATTAAAAATACATAATACAAAAATAGAACATCATTCTTATGCCGGTATTTTAGCAATAGAAAGTTCAATTTTTGCAAGCAATTGTCTATTAACCGATTGCGGATATTACAATTTAGCAATTACAAGAGGCGGAAGTTACGAATTTTATCATACAACATTTGGCAATTACTGGAATGCCCCAAGGCAAACACCTGCAATTTATTTAAACAATTACTTTAAATATGATGAAACTATTTATATCTATCAATTAGAAAAAGCATATTTTGGGAATTGCATAATTTGGGGCTCAAATGATACCGAAATAGGAATTGAGCAACACGAAGCAGGAGATATATTTAACTATACATTCGAAAATTCAATAATTAAAGTTGATAAAGAAAGTGATATTGACATTTCTGACAATGAACATTTTATAAATACCATAAATAACAATGACCCATTATTTACAGATTATTACGAATATAATTTTACACTTCAAGAAAACTCTTCCGCAATAAATTCAGGAGCAATTGAAATTACAAATTTATACCCTGAATATTTATGCAATGATTTAAATAATGAAACAAGAATTTCAGATGATGCTCCCGATTGTGGTTGCTACGAGTTTAAATAAAAAACAATTTCTTTTTAAAAAGAAAATGATAATTTTGCATTTCAATTTATAATGTGGGAAGAATTTTAGCAATAGATTACGGACAAAAAAGAGTTGGCATTGCTGTTACCGACCCTTTGCAAATAATTGCAAATGGCTTAACAACAGTCCATTCCAAAGATATATTTACTTTTTTAGAAAAATACCTTTCAGAAGAAGAAGTTGATGCAATTGTTGTAGGTTATCCTGTAACTTTAAAAAATGAAGGAGCACAATCGTTAAAATACATTAATCCTTTTTTGAAAAAATTGCAAAAAAAATTCCCAAATATGAAAGTTGAAATATTTGATGAACGTTTCACCTCAAAACTTGCAAAAATTGCAATGCTTGAAGGTGGAATGAAAAAAAAAGACAGGCAAAACAAAGCCCTTGTAGATAAAATTAGTGCAACAATTATTTTACAATCATACATGGGAACTGTATAAAAACATAACTAATAACAACCAAACAGTTAAACACTAAACACTAAACAAAAAATGGTACTACCAATTCAAATAATAGGTTCAGAAGTTTTAAGAAAAAAAGCTAAAACAATTGATAAAGACTACCCTAACTTGCAAGAATTCATTGAAGATATGTATGAAACAATGTACAGTTCTGACGGTGTAGGTTTAGCAGCACCACAAGTAGGAAAAGCAATTAGATTATTTATAATAGATGCTTCACCAATGGAAGAAGATGAGCCAACACTTAAAGATTTCAAACGTACTTTTATAAACCCTAAAATAATTGAGGCATCAGAAGAAAAAGCAAAAGCAGAAGAAGGTTGCCTTAGTATTCCTGATGTTAGAGAAGATGTTGAAAGACATACATCATTAACAATTGAATATTTTAATGAAAATTTTGAAAAAGTAACTGAAAAGTTAGAAGGAATGGCTGCAATAATTATTCAGCATGAATACGACCATTTAGATGGCATTTTATTCACCGATAAAATTTCTCCTTTAAGAAAAAGACTTTTAAAAAGAAGATTAGAGGCAATAGCAAAAGGACGATTTGTTAGAAGATATAAATTTGTATTAGGGAAAAAATATAGATAATTAGATATTTTAATTATTTTTGCATGACTTTTATAAATAAAATTTAGTAAATAATAATTTATTAAAATGAGTGATAACGAAAAATATTGTCCAAAACATGAAACTTGCCCTTTATTTCAGGGTGAAATGTTGGCAAGCAAAAAAGCTCAAAAAATTTATATGCGTTTATATTGCACTGCAGGTGAAAAAGGAAGAAACCGATGCAGACGCTTTCAATTAGTGCAAAAAGGTTATACACCGGCAGAAGACATTATGCCAAATGACGACAGGTCGGTTGAAGCAATTATACGAGATTTATAAAAAACTAAATAAACTCTTTTACAAAGTCATTGATTATTTTCAATGACTTTTCTTTTTGCTCAATAAATCCTTGATGACCTGAATTCTCAAGTATTTCTACTTTGTAATTTTTAGGCATTTCAATTTTATCAAGAATTTCCATAGGAATAAAATTATCCTTTTGGCCAATTATATATAAAAATGGAACATTTAAATTTCTTAAAATATCACTTCTGTCATTTCTGTCTTTCATTGTTAACAAAGATGCAATAATTCCTTCTTCAGAAATACTTTTTGCAATATTCTCACCTTTGCTAATTTCATCAGAAAACTTCTTAACATTATCATTTGCAAAAACTGACTTTGCATGATTTATGCAAATTTCATCTTTCTCACCATTTTTTATTCTTTCAATTGTTGCTAAACGAGCATTTTTTTTCTCATCATTATCTGCAAACGGTGAAGAATGAAACAAACTTAAAGCACTCATTTTTTTAGGATATTTTTCGGCAAAAGCCAAAGCAACATATCCACCCATTGAATGACCTACCACAAACGCATTATTAATCTGCTCATACTCAATAACATTTGCAACCGCATCAGCATACTTGCACATTGTAAAAGGCTCATTATGCAAATTGCTTTTTCCGTGTCCGGGAAGGTCAACTGAAATTACCCTATAATTTTTTGCAAGTTCTTTACTAAAATTTGCCCAAGTTTCAGAAGTTTCTAAAAAACCATGAATTAATACAATTACAGTTTCATTTTCCGAACCTTCATCTTTGTAATTTATGCTTAAATTATTTTTATATATTTGCTTAATCATAATTCTTAAAAAGTTTATTAATACAAATATAAACATTAATCACTAAACAAATAAACATTAATCAATAATGAAATTATATAAAATTGAAACAGGAAACCTTAAATTAGATGGTGGAGCAATGTTTGGAGTAGTTCCTAAAGTTATTTGGCAAAAATTATATCCTGCCGATGAAAATAACCTTTGCAATTGGGCAATGCGTTGCTTACTTGTAGAAACAGACAAACACAAAGTACTGATTGATACAGGAATGGGAACAAAACAAAGCGATAAATTTTTCAGTCATTATTACCCTAATGGAGATGCTACGCTTGAAAGTTCTTTAAAAGAAAATGGGTTTTCACCCGAAGATATAACCGATGTAATTTTAACACACCTACATTTCGACCATGTTGGAGGTGCAGTAAAATACAATGAAAACAATGAACTTGTACCTGCATTTCCAAACGCAACTTACCATGTTGCAAAAACTCACTGGGAACTTGCAAACAATCCTAACAGACGTGAAAAAGCATCATTTCTTATTGAAAATTATTCAGCACTTGAAAAATACAAACAACTAAACTTAATTGAAAAAGAAGAAGAAATAATTCCTAATATTGAAATTAAAATTTTCAATGGTCATACAATAGGGCAAATAATTCCTTATGTAAAATACAACAATACTAAAATTATTTTTGGTGCAGATTTATTTCCTTCAACTGCACATATTCCTATGCCATACATAATGAGCTATGATACTCAACCTCTTGTAACTTTAAAAGATAAAAAACGTTTTTTTAAAGATGCTGTAAAAAATAATTATACAATATTTTTTGAGCACGACTTATATAATGAATGTTGCAATTTAATTGAAACAGAAAAAGGAGTAAAAGTGAATAAAACATACACTTTGAAAGAATTTATTGAAAATAATTAAATCCACAAGTTACTGTTTAAGATGTTGATAGTCATCGTATCATTATTTTATTTAAATTGAAAAGATAATGTTACAAATACCAATTAATCAAGCTAGTGGTACAATAACTTGCCTGTGATCTAATTAACTGAAATTGAGAGCAAAGCTTATGTAAAACTCACGTTATTAATTTTATTTTTAACATTTACACAACTTAAAAGGCATTGTTTTTTTCATAATCAATGTCTTTTTTTTATCTTCGCAACTTTTAAAGATACAAAATAAAAAAGAATAGCTTTTTTATGAACTTAATTATTGATATAGGAAATTCATATTCTAAATTATCAATTTATAGAGGGAAAACAAGTTTTCATTTATCATCTATAAAAAGTAATGAACATAAACTTTTAATTTCAAAAATTAAACAACTAAAAAAGCAAAAACAAATTATTAAAAATGTAATTTTATCAAGTGTTAGTTCTGAACATGCTGAATTAGAAGATTATTTATTGAATAATTTTGATTTTTTCATAAAATTAAATCATGAAACAAAAATTCCAATAAAAAATCTTTACAAAACACCTAAAACATTAGGGAAAGACAGGTTAGCAGCAGTTGTTGCAGCAAACAATATATTCCCAAATACTAACGTTTTAGTTTTTGATGCAGGAACAGCCTTAACAATTGATTTTATTAATGAAAATGCTGAATACATTGGCGGAAGTATTTCTCCGGGAATAGAAATGAGATTTAAGGCACTTAATTATTTTACAAAAAAATTGCCAAAATTTAACTTAAATACCGATTTTGATAAAAGTTTTGGAGCAACAACAGAAGAAGCAATAATATCCGGCGTACAAAACGGAATACTTAATGAAGTTGAAGGATATATTAACAAATATTCAAAAAAATATAAAAATTTAGAAATTATTTTCACAGGAGGTGATACTTTTTTCTTTAAAGAACGTTTAACAAAAAAGATTTTAACAGACCCCGATATTGTAATGAAGGGTTTAAACATAATTTTAGAACATAATGCAAAATAAAATAATTACTTTACTATTTGTTTTTTTCATGTCAATTTTTAGCATGAACTCGCAAGTAAACACAAGCTCGCCTTATTCAAGATTTGGAGTTGGAGAAATGGAAAACTTTTCATTAGGAAGAACAAAGGCAATGGGAGGAATTTCATCAGGCATAAGGTTGCCGTTTGAAATAAACATGTACAATCCTGCATCATATTCAGCAATACCTCAAAATTCGTTTCTTTTTCAAGTTGGTATAAAAAACAAAAGAACTGATTATTCAACTAATGATGAAAGCATTACAAATTATGATTTTAGTTTAGCATCTATAAATGCTGCACTGAAAGTAAATAAATATTGGGGAATGAGTTTCGGAATAACTCCTGTTAGCAATATTGGGTATAAAATTTTAACATCTGACTCTGTCACTCTTGATGATTATACATCAAGATATAACAATACATACATTGGAGAAGGAGGTATTTCACAACTTTATTTTGGAAATGCTTTTGCCTATAAAGGTCTTTCTATAGGAATTAACACCTCATATTATTTTGGAACATTAAGTAAAAAAACACAATCTTTAATGTATGAAACCGACTATATCTCATATTTATCAGATGATGAAGATACTAAAGTTAAAGATTTACATGTTAGATATGGAATACAATATACAGATTCTATATTTGGTAAATATAACTTAACAGTAGGAGGTTTCTTTGAAAACACAACAAGCCTTAATGCAGATGTATATAGATATACAAACAGAACTATAACAATTGGAAGTGAAGCTATGATTTCAGATACAATTATAAATGATACAATAACTTCAGGTTCAATAGAACT
>JAADEE010000065.1 GCA_013153575.1 Chlorobiota bacterium | reverse complement strand
ACTTTTCAAAGGACTTAATCTTTTGAAAAGTTATTTCAATAGTTCTATATTTTTAATTTTAATATAAAAAATGATTTATATTTTTCTATTTAAGAGTAAAAACCAATATGTTTAAAAAAGTATATTATTTTTGCATTCACAAATTTAAAATATTTAAAAAATGAAAAAAAATATTAAACTTAGTATTGTATTAATATTTAGTTTTGTACTAATATTTGGTTGCGGAAATTCAGAAAATAATAAAACACAAGATAAAAAAGATACATTAGAGAAAAAGGAACTTGTTGTTGATACGGTAGTTCCTAATTCTGATTATGTAATGATTGAAACAGAGTTTGGCAATATGAAAGTTAAATTATATGACGAAACTCCAAAACATAAAGCAAACTTTTTAAAACTTGCAAACAAAGGCTTTTTCGATGGCTTATTATTCCACAGAGTTATTAAAGATTTTATGATACAAGGCGGTGATCCTGATTCGAAAAATGCAGCACCAAACGTTATGCTTGGAAATGGCGGACCGGGATACCAAATTGATGCAGAATTTAACGATTCTTTATTTCATAAAAAAGGTGTAATTGCAGCTGCACGAGAAGGAGACCAAGTTAATCCTTTAAGAAAATCCTCAGGTTCACAATTTTATATTGTTCAAGGTAAAAAATACACCGATAAGCAACTTGATTATATGGAAGAACAATCTTCATTAAACGATTACATATTAAAGCATCCGGAAATTAAAGAACAATTTGCTGAATTACAACGTGCAGAAGATGTTGATGGACTAAATAAGCTTATTGTAGATATTAAAAAGAAAAAAGATTTTACAATTAATAAAATTCCTGACTTTAAACGAAAAGCATATAAAGAAATTGGAGGAACACCATTTTTAGATAATGCATACACCGTTTTTGGTGAAGTTGTTGAAGGCATGGATGTTATTGACAAAATTGCATCAGTAAAAACAGGGCAAGCAGACAGACCTGTGGAAGATGTAAAAATGAAAATTAAAGTTATTGAAGATTAAAAAATAGAATAATGTTAGATAAAGCAAAAGAGTTATTAAAAGAAGTTGAAGGTTTTGTTGCATCAGCACAAGACGAAATAGAAGAATTTAGAATAAAATATTTATCAAAAAAAGGAGGACTTGTAACAGAGCTTTTTAAAGAATTTAAAAATGTTCCTAACGAACAAAAAAAAGAATTCGGACAAGTTTTAAATCAGCTTAAAAACGAAGTTCTTGATAAAGTTAATATGCTTAAAGCAGAATTACAATCAAAAGATACTGTAAAAATAGGTTTAGATTTAACTTTGCCGGGTGATGCAAAAGAACAAGGTTCAAGACATCCAATCTCAATTGTTAGAAATGAAATTGTTGAAATTTTTACTCGTCTTGGTTTTACAATTTCTGAAGGACCTGAAATTGAAGATGATTTGCACGTTTTTTCTGCACTAAATTTCCCTCCTGAACATCCGGCAAGAGATATGCAAGATACCTTTTTTATTGAAAAAAATCCTGATATTCTTTTAAGAACTCATACATCTTCGGTGCAAGTTAGGGTTATGGATAACCAAAAACCACCAATAAGAACTATTTCTCCGGGACGTGTTTTCAGAAATGAAGCAATTTCTGCAAGAGCTCATTGTATTTTTCACCAAATTGAAGGTTTGTATATTGATGAAAATGTATCATTTGCAGATTTAAAACAAACATTAGAATATTTTGCAAAAGAATTATTCGGACAAGACTCAAAAATAAGACTTCGTCCTTCATATTTTCCTTTTACAGAACCATCTGCAGAGGTTGATGTATCATGTTCGCTTTGTGGTGGCAAAGGGTGTAACGTTTGTAAATACACAGGATGGTTAGAAATTTTAGGTTGTGGTATGGTTGACCCAAATGTACTTGAAGCAAATAATATCGACAGCAACAAATATACAGGTTTTGCATTCGGAATGGGTATTGAAAGAATTACAATGCTAAAATACGGTATTAAAGATTTACGATTATTCTTTGAAAATGATTTAAGATTTTTAAAACAATTTCAATAAAAAACAATAAAGAAAGCTATCATTAAGATAGCTTTTTCTTATAATACCTAAAACCCGCGAGTCATCGTATCAATTTGCTAATAAACAGAAAGTTATCAGCAAATATTCATCACATAATTAAAACTATTGATGCGATGACTATCAGATAGTTAAATGTAGTCTTGCGGATATAAGGTAATACAATATTTACCAAAATTTACCAAATTTTTAAAATGAGCAATTTAGATTATATTGAATTGGTTTGCAAGATAAGTCCAAACTTACAAAAACATAAAGATTTTTTAACTGCAAAACTTACAGAAATAGGTTTTGAAAGTTTTATGGAAACCGAAAATGGAATTAATGCATATGTAGCAAAAGAGCAGTTTAATAAAGACGATTTGCTTGGTCTTGAAAACATTTCTAAAGATTTTAAGATTAAATATCATCATAAAGTTATAAAGGATGAAAACTGGAATGAAACATGGACAGAAAATTATTTTGAGCCAATAATATTTGGAAATGATTTAGTTGTTAGAGCATCTTTTCACCCAAAATTTCCAAATGCAAAAAAAGAAATAATTATTGATCCTAAAACAGCCTTTGGAACAGGTTATCATGGTACAACTTATATGCTTATTGAAGAAATAATGAAACTTGATACAGCCAATAAATCTGTTTTAGACATGGGAACAGGAACCGGTATTTTAGCAATTTTAAGCAAAATGCAAAATTCGGCATATACTTTTGCTGTTGATAACGACCCAAAATCTGTAACAAACACAAATGAAAATATTATAATTAATAAAACTCCTGATATTGAGGTTGCACTTGGTGATATTACAATTTTAAAAGATGAAACTTTTGATATTATTTATGAAAATATCTGGAAAAATATTGTAATAAATGATATGCCAATATTAGCAAAACATCTTAACAGTGGAGGAACTTTGCTTACAAGTGGTTTTTATTATAAAGAATTTAACGAAGTTAAAGAAGCCGGTGAAAAGCAAGGATTAAAATTTGAGTATGCAAAAGAACGTGATGGTTGGGCAATTGTTAGATTTACTAAATAAAATGAATAAAGTCAAACATATTGACTTTACTCATTTTGTAATATAGAATTTTAATATTCTATTTTATCTTCTTTATTTTCCCAATCTTGAAATGCTTTTAATGCTTCTTCTCTTAATATTTGAATATTAGGAATACTTCTTTTGTCATGTGGTAAAGCAATTTCTTCATAAATAAATGAATCATCAAAACCTATTTTTTTTGCATCATCTTTTGTATTTGCAAAATATAATTTATCTAATCTTGCCCAATAAATTGCACCAAAACACATAGGACAAGGTTCACAAGATGTATAAATTTCACAACCTTCAAGATTAAAAGTTTCAAGTTCTTTTGCAGCAATTCTTATTGCATTAACTTCTGCATGTGCAGTAGGATCATGGTTTTCAGTAACTTTATTACTTGCTTTTGCAATTATTTTACCATCTTTAACAATTACAGCACCAAAAGGGCCACCTCCGTTTTTTACGCTTTCTCTTGATAATTTAATGGCTTCTGCCATAAATTTTTCTTCCTTCTTCATTTATTTATATTTTAATTAATGAACACAAAAGAAACTTCCATGTAAACGATAAACGGTTTATACATGGAAGTTTTACCATCTTTTTTTGCCAAAGATATAGAAAAAAATGAAATCTATATTGCAACAACCTCTTTAATTTCAGGAATTGCGTTTTTTAATGCATTTTCAACCCCAAATTTTAAGGTTTGAATACTCATAGGGCAACTTCCGCATGCTCCTGTTAAATTAACTTGAACTGTTAAATCGTCAAGGATATCAATAAAATCAATATCACCACCATCAGCATTTAAGTATGGTCTGACAAGTTCAAGAACTTCATTTATTCTTGTAACGTAGGCATTTTTTTTAGCTTCATCCATCATTAATAGTTAATGTTAGCAAATTTATTATGCAGAACAGCTTGCATTAGGATCAATTTCAACTTTTTTTGTTGGATCTAATTTGGCATTTCTTTCTTCAATTCCATCGGCAACTCTTTTGGCTAAATCATTAAATGCTTTACCCATTGGAGTGTTTTCGTTTAATGAAACAGGTTTTCCTTCATCTCCTGCCTCTCTAATGCTTTGTACTAATGGTATTTGTCCTAATAAAGGAATTTCCATTCTATTTGCAAGGTCTTTTAATCCGTCTTTTCCAAAAATGTAATATTTGTTGTTTGGAAGTTCTTCAGGTGTAAACCACGACATGTTTTCGATAAAACCAATTACCGGAACTTCAATTTTTTCAGCTCTAAACATGCTTACTCCTCTAAGAGCATCTGCTAATGCAACTTGTTGTGGCGTACTAACAATTACTGCGGCTGTAACCGGCATTGCTTGAACAATTGTTAAATGAATATCACCTGTGCCGGGTGGTAAATCAATCACAAAATAATCTAGTTCTCCCCAATCTGTATCTTTTACAAATTGATTAATTGCACTTGTTGCCATTGCACCTCTCCAAATTAATGCATCTTCAGGTTTAACAAAAAAACCAATAGACAGCATTTTAATTCCCTGTGCTTCAATAGGTACAATTACATCTTTTCCGTTTACTTTTTTTATTGATGGAGTTTTTCCTTCTACTCCTAACATTTTAGGTATTGATGGTCCGTAAACGTCAGCATCTAATAGCCCAACTTTTGCTCCCATTTTTGCCAAAGCAATAGCCAAATTAGTAGAAACTGTTGATTTACCAACACCGCCTTTACCTGATGCAACTGCTAAAATGTTTTTTACTCCGGGTAATATTTTTTGGTCATCAGTTCTTCCAAAAGATATTTTTTTAACCTCAATTTTTTTGAATGGTTTTATTTCAACCTTTACATCTTTTGAAAGTTTTTCATTTATAATTGCAATACAGTTTTCTTCAATTTTTTTTATTGAAGGATTATTTTCGGGTAAATCAAGAGAAAATGAAATTTTATTTTCCTCAATTACTAAACTGTTTATTGCATTTAAACTAACTAAATCTTTCCCACTTTCAGGGTCTTTAACTTCTGACAAGACTGTTAAAACTTGTTCTATGCTATATTTCATTTTTGTTGTATTTAATGAATCTTAATTAAAATAACTATGTTGCAAATATACAAATTTAGATTGATTCTAAACAAGGCTTTTGTAAAATATTTTATTTGCAAATAAAATATTGATATTAAACAAGTGTTGTTTGACCTTTATGGTATATGTCTAAAGACATTATTGCTGCTGAATATCCCCAAAAAATAGCAGATGCGGTTGGTAAATCAAGAAAGTCATTTAAAAAACCATGTAGCAAGTAAGATGATATTCCTAATAATAAAATTAATGATAATGTTTTTATTTCTTTATCATTTGTTGAGTTGTAAACTTTTAAAGAATAATAAATTATTAGGCTGAAAACTAAAACAATACTGAGTATTCCCAGCAATCCTGATTCTGCCAGCGGACCTAAATATTCACTATGAGCATTACCAACATCACCATTATTTGTGCTTATTATTGTTTTTTCAGATGCAAGTTGGTATGGAGCATATTGAAACATATATGTTGCCGGTCCAAAACCAAAAACAGGTTTGTCTTTAAACATTCTTATTGCAGAGTTCCACCTATTTATTCTTTCTAAATTTGATGCATCTGTAGAAATGTTAGATATAGATTCAACGTGTTCTGTGAAGTTGTCAGTAGATTCTTTATTATTTCGTTCTAGAGAAATAAAAATTTGAGTTTTAAATGTAAAAAATAAAGAAATTATAATTATGCTGCTAATAAGTATAAATCTAAACCTTATTTTTAAAAGAATAATAATGTACACACCAAAAGCTCCAACTAAACTTAACCATGCAGCTCTTGTATAAGAAAATATAATACCTGTGGTTAAAATAAGTAATGAAAAAGATATTAATACTTTTTTTAATGATGTATATTTTTTCATTGAAAGTGTTCCTATGGAAAAAGGAATTAACATTGCAATTATTGCCGCGTAAGATGTGTGGTCTGGTAAAAATGGACTTACTGCTTGATTAGCATGTTTTTGAGAAAATAACCCGAATAGGCTATGTTTATAAAGCGTGTATAAAATAACTATTAGAAAGCTTATTGTAAATAGCCAAAAATATTTGTAGATGTTTTTCTTATTTTTGAATAAATGTGATGCAAGAAAAAAGAATGTTGCTAAAAACCATAATCTAGCTAATAAAAATTTAAAAGAAACAATAGGCATTGTGCTCGAAATAGATGTTATAAACATCCAAATGAGATTAAAATATATTGCAATGGAAATTGGGTGTTTTAGTATTTTTGCATCAAATGATTTTTTTTCAAAAATAAGTTTAACGATAAAAAGTAGTAAAGTTCCAAAAAGAAGAGGTTCAATAGGAAGAATTATATCATTTTCTATATTAGGAACAAATTCTGAAATAGGTATTGATATAGGTGTTAGAAAAATAATTAGAAATAAAAGTTTATCTAAAGAAAATAATGAAAAATAAATAATAATTAAAACGACAGGAATGGTATTAAAAAGTGCAAAAAAAGTATATTCTTCTTTTGAAATAAAAAAAGTTCCCACTAATATATATATCAATGCAATAACATAAACAATAAATGTTTTATTTTTAGGCATAAAAAAACACTAAATATTTTTGTTTTTATTTTCTATAAAACCAATGGTAAAAATAACAAGAATTAAAACCGATAAACCTCCTAAAAGTGTAATGAT
>JAADEE010000191.1 GCA_013153575.1 Chlorobiota bacterium | reverse complement strand
GCACTTTCTTTATTTTTCCCATCGGAATAATTCTGTTCTATAATTAACTCACTCAACTTTGAAGCAATATTATCCAATAATTTCTTCCCTTTACTACTCAATAAAGATTCAAAACTTTTTAATGTCACAAATGCCCCTATCAATTCCGCAGTTAAATGATTATTTCCTGATGAATACAAAGAAAGGGTGTTAATAATTATATGAATGTGTTCATTGAAACTTCTTATTAATATTTTTCTCAACTCCAGAGAATCTTCCTTATCGTTTAATGACAACAGGTTCCAAACAAACAACAACGAAACTAATCTTTTTGCATTTATTGTCGGCGACACCCATGCCATGCCATAAGGAAACGGGTTTTTATTAACCCAATCCTTAATTCCAAGCATTATTGTATCATACAAACTCTTTTCTTTTGTTATATTATACTTTATTGCTAATCCAACAAGAAAATGTAATCTGTGTAATTCTAATACATTTTTCACTTCTCTGTCAAGATACTTATGCAGGTTCATCTTGGATACATGTTCATTAGGATAGGTGTATTGATCAATATAATCTTTTGACCAGTTAATTCCAGAAATATCAATATTTACACCATATAAATCAAACATGGTATCATCCGGCAATTCATTCAAGCAACCTGAAAAAGATTTATCCAAAGGAAACAAAGCATAGTGAATAAAACACTTATCATCTTCATTAATATAATTTACAACATTTGATTTTGTCAGGTATTTTACTCTCCAGAATGTTATTAACCGATAAGTGACTTCTTTTACATTCATAGAAGTCAGTCGGTCATACATCCATTTTATTTTTTTTAAGTTCACTTTATCTGTAATATTTTTTTCAACCCTCGTGATAAAGACAAAAGCCCTAAAGGTAATCTGTTTAGTCCTATCAGATTCAACAATCTGACCGAAACCGTATAAACCATAGCGGCAATAACAGATAATGCTGAAATATTCAACTCGCTTTTTAAGTCTATACGACTATTGTTTATTTTTTTATTTAATAAATAAGCAACAGAAGGTGTAGGTTTCATATGTCCCTGCACCGATAAAATATTTGCAAAATCATCTTTTTTAATAAAAACATCAGCTTCTGTTCCAACATACTTTTCAATAAGCCCTACACCCTTTTCGGAATAACAAAGAGCTGAAGTTATGCCATTATTATTATTTTCTTTATTCTTAAGATGCCAGGCATCACAAAAACTTATATCAGCCTGACTTCCATAATGATCCTCACAATACAAGCAAGCATCAACCCCACTTAAAGGCGAGGCAAACAACCCTCCCATTGCCTTTTTGTCTGTATAAGCAATCTTTTTATTGCCCAGCGTACTATCAACATTCTGAAACCCTGGCCATCCTTCTCCTCTAAACGAATAGCGCAGAAGAGATTCTTTTTTTACTTTTATTATTTTTAATTGTTTATCTACTACTGTATGCTTTAATGACTGACCGCACACAAGAGTAAATTTCATTACTATCTTTTCAGCTAATTTCTTTTTAACCTTTAAATATTTATCAAGTCCCCTTATATGACAAGGTAACCCCACATAGCATATTTTTGTATAACTGTTTTTTTCCAATTCTTTTAAAACAATATTAACCGACACCTGCGTATATTTAGAAGCTTTAGCATTCAATATCTCATTTGTTGTGGTTACAATTGTGGCCTTAAATTCCGCCGGCTTATCTCCAGTTACAACAACTACAGCATCAAAATCATTCCGGTTCAATCCATCTATTAACAATTGTGTTGTTAAACCACCACTTGCTGCATTGTATCTTAATTCTTCATTAGTAGAATATCCACTAAAGACCTCTTGCGGTTTCTTAATATTATTTTTATAATTAAACTCATTATTAGGACAAACCTTAAAACACAAACCGCAATTAGTACAAATATCCATATCGATTACCGGCTTGTACTGACCATCTTCATCAAGTTGCATTGTGATACAGCTCACCGGGCAAACCGGCTGACAGGTTCCGCATCCACAACAAACTTCTTTCTCTACTATTATATTTACAGTTTTATTTTTTATCATTAAATTTAAAATACGCTTTATATTGGCTTATTACACTTTCTTTACTGTATTTCTCTAAAACTATTTTACGCGGCTTGTATTTGTTAAGGTTTTTTATTGCTTTTATAACAGCATTTTCAAAATCGTTATAATCTCCTTTTTTAAATTTTTCGCCACTTACACTATTTATTATATAATCTCTTATTGCAAAATCATCCGTTCCAACTACCGGCACATTGCAACTCATTGCCTCTAATCCAACTAATGCAAGGCTCTCTGCCATTCGGGTAGTTAATAACAACACATCTAAACCCTGATAAAATCTTATCATTTCATCTTTAGGAAAAGGCTTATAAACTTTAACATTGCCATATTTTAACAGTTCATTTTTATAATATTCTTTTTCTGCTCCATACTCTATACAATGTATTTCAATTCTTTTTCCGCAAAGCTTTTCAACTTCTGCTGTACGCTGAACTAACTTTAACACAAAATCCATTCCTTTGTCACTCTTCATACTGGAGGCAAACCCCAATATAACCTTATCACTATTTAGTTTCTCTGAAGGAGCAAAAAGATTTGTATCCACACCTCCACTTGGAGAAACAAAAATACGGTTTTTATTAATTTTTAATTTCCTGCTAACCTTACCGGCAAAATATTCCGAAGGTGCAATATGTTGTGCTTTGGAAGGAATAAACAAATAACTCATTCTATTAAGCCACAGGCTGTTTTTTGTCGGTGCAAAAATATCTGTGCCATGCCAGTGAATTACTATATTTCTCATTGAAAAAAAACGGAACATCAATGGGATAAATACATAAGGATAGTTATGAATATATACAAAATCATATGTTTTATATCTGTGTAATAATAGTTTCAAATAAAAAAACAGATATTTTATAATTTTCCCTTTTTTAGAATCAAAGTTGGTATCAAGAACCAGTAATTCTACATCCAGGGCTGCACCTTGCAAACATTCCTGAATCGTTTGTATATATGTTGAATATTGCGGATTTTTAGTTGTCGGATACCCATTATTAATTAATAAAATTTTCATTGTGGCTTAGGAAATATATGATTAACAATTTAAAACTTGTTTTTGTGTTAATCTGTAATCTTGAAAATATAAAATTACTAATGTAAAATACACTGCAGACGTAGGACTTTTCAAAAAATGCCCTCCAAGAAAGGCTAAAAAAAGAATTGAAAAAAGAAAGAAAGTAAAGAACTTATGCCACAATAATAAAGATATAAAAGACTTATAAAACATATATATATATATTGCACTTCCCAATATTCCGAAAAACAATACCAAATCTACAAGATCCATCTCTATTATATATCTTTCCACATCAACTCCTCCTATTAAAAGATTTAAAAACGACCAGTCTTTAATAACCAATACTGTTTCATTCAGAAGAATTTCATTTCTGCCTGACAAAAGCATATACCATAGGCCTTTTTCCTCATATATATTGATAAACAAAGCTATCAAGCGTTGAAAAACATCCCCTTGAATAAACCTGATAACATAACCTGAAGCCAGTACAACTATAATTAACCATAGCATAACAGCCCGGAACTTCATTTTATTGAAGAAATGAAAAGCAACCAACATAAAAACAAATATGTACACAGCTTTCATTCCTGACACCAAAGAAGTTAATGCAAACAAATAAAAAACCAGTTTGTTTTTCCCCTCATAAAAAGCACGAAAATAAAAAAAAGCCAACATTGAGACCAGAACATAAGTTGCCTCATTCGCAGCTAAAAACACACCATTGTATCCATAACGCCATGGCTGATTAAAATAAGATTCAAAAAAATTTATGTGAAACAAAAAGCCTAATACTATGGCTAAAACATTTGAAAAAAACAGAAATGTCAGAATTTTAAATATAATTTCTTTTTTGTTTCTGTTAAGTGTTAAAACTTTTCTTAAAAACAAATAAACAATAAATAAGAAGATATACTTATTAAATGTAATAAACCCTTCAATTAAAGATGAACTCAAATTGCCGACAGTGACCTGTCCTATCACAAAAAAAACAAAAAGAATTATCATCAATTCCAGATACGTAATAATAGATCTGTTTATTTTAGCAATTAAATAAATCAGCATCACGCCTTCGAATACTAACCTTACCAATAGTGAAACCCGATAAAAGCCACTCCCTTTAACTGCTAAATATTTAGAAACAGCATCTGAAAAGAACATCACAATAAGAAAGCTGACAAGTAAACTTACAAATAAGTCAACTGTTAAACTTTTTTTTACTGCTCTATCTACTGCAATCATTTAAAACTCTTATTGTTTTATTACACTTCAAACTAAATAAATATCACCGGAATTGACAATATCTATTTAAACATAATCTTACTTAACAAAAAACGATATAAAATTTTCAATGCCACCTTAGGGATAACCAACACAAAATTGTTGCTATAAATAAATTCAACAAACTTTTTCGCCTTAAAAAACAGCCTGTTATGAATACGACCATTATGAATAAATTCGTCTGCTAACTTTTCTTTGAATTTTATAACACTAACACCTTGCGACTTTAATACTGTTTCAACAGGTTTATTTTCAAAATAAATATTATTCTTAATATGATTAAACAACTCATGTCCATTATCTGTATTTACCAATAAAAAGCTACTCCCTTTTTTATCTGAACTCATATATTCTTTAACCCATGCATCACCTACAGATATATCTGCTGTTACTCCCAAAGAGTCTTTGCATTTCATGCAGTATTGCGGAGTATAACAGAATGTCCCCCACATAAAACTCAGTTTGTAATCTGTAAATATTACTCTTTTATTATTGACCCTCGTTACTCCTGGCCAACCATCACCCCTAAAATCAACTTTCGCATTTTTATCTTTCTCTTTTAAATATTTTCTAATAAAATCCGCGAACCGGTCATCTTTTGTTTGCTTGCAAAATAATGCAATTGTATACAACTTAACTTTTTTAAGTTTTGGAGTAATTTCATGTAAAGACTTTACCGCAGCAATATGGCATGGTAAACCTATAACCAATACTTTTCCCCAATTTGAAGATGTGACTTTTTCAATATAATTATCTAATAACACAACTTGCCTGTATATAGAACCGGAAGGGAGCTCATCTATATTTTGTTTTTCTATGTATTTTGTTTCTATTGTGTTGTTATCATTTTGCGATGCAGCAACAACAACATCAACGTCATTTACTTCTAACAATGTCTTCGATATTTGAGAAACTACACCGGCAGTTGCAGCTTTATATCTCAACTCATCATCGATAGAATAAGCATAGTATGCTTTTGAATTAACATGGTCTATTGGGGGAGTTCTTTTATTGTTTATATCTTCTTTTGTGTCACATGCTTTAAAACAAAGCATACAATTTACACAAACGTTAAAATCAATCACAGGGTAACTTAGACCTATATCATTTTTTTTGAAACTTATAGCGTCTACAGGACAAATAGATTTACAAATACCACAACCACTACAATATTCATTATTTATTTCTAAACGCTCATTAATCATTATTTACTACCTTTTGAATCCTTTTAACCAACTCCTCTAATGACTTTTTCTGTTCAATTACATTATTTTTTATTGATAATGATATATCATCTCTGTTTGATATGACATATTCTATTTTGTCAGCAATCCTGTCAATTTCATCCAATTGTAAAGCCAGTTCTTCCTGACCTATATTTCTCATAAAACCAGTTATTTTATGCTGAGATGAAACAGCAAGGGTTGGAATATATTGACTAGCAGCTAAAATTGTAACATGCATCCTGGTTGATATAAAGAAGTATAGCTGAGATAATAATGTAGTATATTCTTTAGGAAAGAATACCCTGTTAGGTAATATCTCGACATTATAATCCTGCGACAACAAATGTTTAGCCTTCTTACAAAGCTTATAATCATTACTCTCACCATCCAATATATAATTTGATGGCATAATCAGAATGTTAAAATCATCTGGATTAACAACTTTCCTAATACCATTGATTATTATTGACAAATAATCAACATCTACTTTTATTTCCGAAGGAAATTTAGACAAAGTAAGGCCTATAACTTTTCTTTCTTTATGTTCATTAAAGTAAGCATTTACAGGATATCTTGAAGCAGCTTCAGCTGTCTGCATAATACCCACGTCAATCGAGTATGCAATTTGCTTTTGCTTAAATCCCAGTTCTTTTAACTTTTCAAAAGATTTCTCATCTCTTGCAACGAGTAAATCAGCCTTTTTCAAAAAATGATATACAAAAAACTTATTTATTCGATTATTTAACGGACCAATACTTTGTGGTAATAAAATAAATTTCTTTCCCAATCGCATGGTTATCCAATACTTAAATAACCAAAAATACAAAGCCTGATAAAAATTATCATTTATGGCTTCTCCAATAATACTAATACATACATCAGATTCTTTAATTTTTCTAAAAGCTGTTCGCTGGTAATTATTAAAACTAAGTTTAACCGGATCTATTTTAAATGTATACTGGTTAACAATTTGAATAAAAACAAATAATACATGCAAAACTATCCAGAGCACTTTTTTTACTTTCCCCTTACCTCTCCAAAAAACTCCAAACATCGTATAATTTACATCATTGTAGATTATCTCATTCGTCTTTTTATCCATACTTAAAATGGAAAATTCTGAATCCGGAATTGCTTTTTGCATCAAGGCAATACTATTTTCCAGTAAAACACCATTTCCCACATGTATAGAACTCAATGCATCTAATA
>JAADEE010000278.1 GCA_013153575.1 Chlorobiota bacterium | reverse complement strand
TAAAAAAGATAATTATTCTTCTTTTTTAATGTTTTTTAAATTAATTCCTAAAGTAAAACGTAATGTATTAGCTAAAGGATTTTGTCTTCCTGCAGTAGGTATTACATATGCAAAATCAAAATTCAAGATATTTAATTTTACACCTATTCCTAATGTAAAATACTTTCTATTCCCTTTTGTTTCATGTTCATCAAAATAACCACCTCTAACTGCAAACTGATTTATATACCAATATTCAAGCCCAACAGAATACATTAACTCATGCATTTCTTCTGAGAACCCTCCGGGAGCATCATAAAACGATTGAAATACTCCAACTGGTACAGAAACATCATCATCATATCCATGCATAACCAGTTCTCCTGTTGCTGTGGTATCAGGTCCATATACAGGTGGTGTTGGAACTAATAATTTATTAATATCTAAAGTTGCAGTTATTGAGTTATATTCGTCAAGTTCTAATTTATATGCTGCACCTATCCTTAAATTTGCAGGTAAAAAATCATCATAATAAGCATCAGAGCTATAAGAAATTTTACTACCAAGATTTGAAATATTTACCCCAAAGCTAAATTCTCCATTTTTATTCTCTAAATTTAAAGCTTTTTTATAATAAAATGAAATATCTCCGGCAACTGCATTTCCTGCTTTTGTTGGAGCACTTCCGGGTTGAGAAAATCCGGCTGTTAAATTTGAGTGTATATACCTTAAAGCAATACCTCCGGACATATTCTCTGATAATTTTAAAGCATAAGCTAAATCCAAAGAAAATTCATTAGGATTTGCATCTTGAACTAAAACAGTTCCTATTTCATTAGTAAAATCCATACTTCCTAAAGAGAAATACATTAATGAACCTCCTATAACTTGATTCTCATTAATTCTATATGAACCAGATATATTTTGGAAATTAATATCATTTACCAAATTTCTTAACCATGGAATATATGATAAGTTTAATGTTATATCATCTTCAATAAATGCATATTTTGCAGGATTCCAATGAATTGAATTAGCATCAGGACTTGTTGCAACTCCAGCATCTCCCATTGCTCCGGAACGAGCATCAGGTGCAATAGTTAAAAATGGAACACCTGTTGTGATAGCATTAAGCTCTTGACCATTTGCATATACTTGCGCATAAGTATTAATATATGACAAATTCAACAAAATAATGAAAATTACTATACTCTTTTTTAACATAAAAAAATATTAATTTATTAATAATAAAGTGCAAACGTAATAAAAAAAAATTTATTACATAATTTAATAACATTTAACACAAAAAAATGACGTAGTAAAAATGCTACGTCATTTTTTAATAATAGAAAATTATACTAATTCTTTAACTAAATCGGCAGCCTCTTGCAAAGTTATTGCTGAATGAACTTTTAATCCTGAATTATCTATTAATTCTTTACCTTCAATAGCATTTGTTCCTTGTAATCTTACAATAACAGGAATTTTTATATCTCCTATTGATTTGTATGCATCAACAACACCTTGAGCAACACGGTCACAACGAACAATACCACCAAAAATATTTAAAAGAATTGCTTTTACATTTTCATCTTGCAAAATAATTCTAAAACCTGCTTCAACAGTTTCTGCATTTGCAGTTCCTCCTACATCAAGGAAGTTTGCAGGTGAACCTCCTGACATTTTAATAATATCCATAGTTGCCATTGCTAAACCTGCACCATTAACCATACAACCAACGTTTCCGTCAAGTTTTATAAAATTAAGATTATATTTTCCTGCTTCAACTTCTGCTGGATCTTCTTCTGTTAAATCACGCATATCTGCCAAATCTTTATGGCGGAATAAAGCATTATCATCAAGATTCACTTTTGAGTCAACAGCTAAAATTTGGTTATCTGAAGTTTTTAATACAGGATTTATTTCAAACATTGAAGCATCACTACTATCATAAGCTTTATATAAAGCAGCAACGAATTTTGTCATATCTTTAAAAGCATTTCCTTCTAAACCTAAATTAAATGCAATTTTTCTTGCTTGGAAAGGAAGAAGTCCCACTTTAGGATCAATTTCTTCTTTATAAATAAGATGAGGTGTTTTTTCAGCAACAGTTTCAATATCCATTCCTCCTTCTGTTGAATACATTACAATATTTCTTCCGGTTGCTCTATTTAATAAAACACTCATGTAATATTCACTTGTTTCACTTTCTCCAGGATAATAAACATCTTGCGCAATTAAAACTTTATTTACTTTTTTCCCTTCAGGACCTGTTTGATGCGTAACTAGTTGCATTCCTATAATTTGGCTAGCCAACTCTTTAACTTCATCTAATGATTTGGCAAGTTTAACACCGCCACCTTTTCCACGTCCTCCTGCATGTATTTGAGCTTTTACAACCCACCAACTAGTACCTGTTTGCTCTGTAAGTTTTTTTGCAGCTTCAACTGCTTCTTCAGGAGTGTCTGCAACAATTCCCTCTTGAATTTTAACTCCGAAACTTTTAAGAAGTTCTTTTCCTTGATATTCGTGTAAATTCATTACTTTTGTTTTATATTTTATTTATACTTTTATTTTTTTAAAGTTCCAAATTTAACTTTTTTATACTAATTAAAAAATCTACATATAATATTTTATAACATATTTTTACACTTTTGCGAAGAAAATAATAAAAACAAATGAGAAAACTTTTAAATAGTGAGCTAGGCAGAAAATCAATTAAAGAATTTAAAGAAACTTTAAAAATTCCTGTAACTGTTATTCTTGATAACATTAGAAGCATGAATAATATAGGTTCTGTTTTTAGAACTTCTGATGCTTTTCTTATAGAAAAAATAATTCTTTGCGGAATTACTGCAAAACCGCCTCATAATGACATTAGAAAAACTGCACTTGGAGCAACTGAAAGCGTTGACTGGGAATATTTTGAAGAAACACAAGAAGCAATAATAAGCTTAAAATCAAAAGGATATAAAATTGCCTCAATTGAACAAGCTGAAAACAGCATAATGTTGCAAAATTTTAAAGTTAACAAAAATGAAAAATATGCTTTAATTTTTGGAAACGAAGTTAAAGGTGTTCAACAAAGCATTGTAGATATAAGTGATTACTGTATTGAAATTCCACAAGAAGGAACAAAACATTCATTAAATATTTCGGTTAGTGCGGGTGTCGTTTTATGGGATTTTTATAGAAAGTTAGGATTGAAGTTGAAAGTATAAAGTTGAAAGTAAAAAGTGTTATACATAGATATGTTTTAATGAAAAATCCCCAACCAAAAAGATTGAGGATTTTTTTAATTATATAATGATATTATTTTTTATCATCTTTTTTTCTTGCAGGACGAGGTAATAAAACCTTTCTTGAAAGTTTAAGTTTTTTAGTTTTTGGATCAAGCCCTATTAACTTAACTTCAATTTCTTGTCCTTCTTTTAAAACATCTTCAACTTTATTTGTTCTTTCCCATGAAATTTCTGAAATATGGAGTAAACCATCTTTACCGGGTAAAATCTCAACAAAAGCTCCAAAATCTTTAATGCTTTTTACTTTTCCTTTATAAACTGTTCCAACTTCAGGTATTGCAGTTAAACCTTTAATAAAGTTTTTAGCTTCATTAATTGCATCTTGTGTTGGTCCCATTATAGTAACACTACCAAAGTTATCAACTTCTTCAATAGTAATTGTTGTATTAGTATCTTTTTGTATTTGTTGTATCATTTTTCCACCTGGTCCTATAACAGTACCTATTAAATCAGTAGGAATAATTAAAGATGTTATTCCGGGTGTGTGAGATTTTAATTCAGCTCTTGGTTCAGAAATAGTTTTCATCATTTCATTAAGAATGTGAGCTCTACCCTCTTTTGCTTGCATAAGTGCTTTTGTAAGAATTTCATACGAAAGACCATCAACTTTAATATCCATTTGGCAAGCTGTAATTCCATCTTCTGTTCCTGTAACTTTAAAGTCCATATCACCTAAATGGTCTTCATCTCCTAAAATATCAGAAAGAACTGCATAGTTTCCTTCTTCATCAGTAATAAGCCCCATTGCAATACCTGATACAGGTTTTTTTAGCTGAATTCCTGCATCCATAAGAGCAAGAGTTCCTGCACAAACAGTTGCCATAGATGAAGAACCATTAGATTCTAAAATATCAGAAACAACTCTTATTGTATATGGATTATCTTCTTTTTCGGGTAATACTGCTGCAATTGCTCTATGAGCTAAATTTCCATGACCAATTTCACGTCTTCCTGTTCCTCTGTATGGTCGTGCATCACCTGTTGAGAATGGTAAGAAGTTATAATGTAAAACAAAAGCATCTTTGCTTTGTTGAAGAGGTCTGTCAACTATTTGCACATCAAGTGGTGAACCTAATGTTACAGTTGTTAATGATTGTGTTTCACCTCTTGTAAATATTGCAGAACCATGTGCTCCGGGTAAATAATCAACTTCACTCCAAATAGGTCTTATTTCGTCAAGTTTTCTTCCATCAAGTCTTATTCTTTCTTTAAGAACTACTTCTCTAACTATTTTTTTCTCAATATCATGGAAATAAATATCAATTAATCCTGTATTAACTTCTTCATCTTCTGCAACATCTAAGCTTTCAATAAATTCCTCTTTTATTGCAGCAAATTGTTCTGCTCTTTCATGTTTAGGAAGTGCTGAAAGAACAACTTTATGTATTTTATCAGAAACTGCTTTTTCTAAATTTGCGAATAATTCTTCATCACCATCCTCTTCGTGCTTATATTCTCTTTTTTCAAGAACACCTTTTTCTTTTGCCATTTCAAGTTGAACTTGGCAATGTCTTTTTATTTCTTCATGACCAAATTTAATTGCTTCAACCATTTCTTCTTCCGAAATTTCTTTCATATCACCTTCAACCATTAAAATATTGTCAATAGTTGCAGCAATAATCATATCAATATCAGCATCTTCAAGTTCTGAAAATGTTGGGTTTATCATAAACTCACCATTAACTCTTGCTACGCGAACTTCGGAAATTGGTCCATTCCAAGGAATTGTACTAACAGCAAGTGCAGCTGAAGCAGCAAGTCCTGCAAGTGCATCCGGCATAACCTCTTTATTTCTGTCAGCTGAAATTAATTCAATATTTACAAATGTATCAGCATGATAATCACTTGGGAAAAGTGGTCTTAATGCTCTATCAACTAAACGAGCTACAAGAATATCTTCGTCAGTTGGTCTTCCTTCTCTTTTTCTAAAACCTCCCGGAAAACGTCCGGCAGCAGCATATTTTTCTCTGTAATCTACCGAAAGTGGCATAAAGTCAGTTCCGGGTTTTGCATCTTTTGCAGATACAACAGTTGCTAAAAGCATTGTATCTCCTTGTTTTACTACAACAGCACCATCAGCTTGTTTTGCTAATTTTCCTGTTTCAATGGTAACAACACGTCCGTTACCTAAATCAATTGTCTTTGTTATTATATTCATCTTTTCTATTTTGGTTCTTTTTGTTTGTGATGTGCTTTACATCTTTATTTTTCGCAGAATTAAAATAAAAAAAAGGCATAAAATATTTATGCCTATTTTTCTTAAAGAATTACTTACGTAATCCGAGAGCTTTAATTAAATTACGATATCTTACAACATCTTTATTCATTAAATATTTAAGTAACTTTTTTCTTTTTCCTACTAACATTATCAACGCTCTTCTTGTATGATGATCTTTTTTATTTTTTTTAAGATGCTCATTTAAGTGCGTGATACGGTAGGAAAATAATGCTACTTGGCTCTCAACAGAACCGGTGTCATTATTAGACTTCCCGTACTGTCCAAAAATTTCCTTTTTTTTCTCTGCGTCTAAATACATTTTGATTTTTTTGGATTATAAATTATTTTAAGCGTGCAAATATAATGTTTTTTATTTAGTATGTAATATTTTTTATATTTTTTTCTTCTTATTTACAAGGTAAATGCCTATAAAAACAACAAACATAAATGCAAATTGTAAAAGTGTTATTTTTTCGCCATCAAAAACTCCCCAAAAAATTGCAAATATAGGAATTATATATGTTGTTAATGATGCAAAAACTACATCAACATAATCAAGAAGTAAATAAAATAATGTTACTGATACTGCTGAACCTCCAAATGCTAAAAGTATAATATAAATTAAGTTTATTGAAAAATTTGGCGTTGCTAATGCTTCTGTAAAATCAGAAAATAGAAGATATGTTCCTGCAATTGGTCCTGAAATCATAAATGCAAAAACTGTAATTGTTATTCCATCAAGTTCCGATAGTTTAAATTTAATTTCATTAATACTTATAGCATAAAACAATGTTGCTATTACAATAAAACCTGCAAATAAGATATTGCTATTCTCAACAGAACTATCTTCGGACAATATTATTCCAACAGTTCCTAAAAGCCCTACAATTATACCAAATATTCTGTGTTTTTCAGTTTTGTCGCCATAAAAAACAGCACCTATTATTAATGCAATTAACGGAAACATAGTATTAAGCATTCCTGCCATTGAACTACTAACTTTTGTTTGTGCCAAAGCAAATAAAACCGCAGGAAATAAATTACCTATAATTGCAACAATTACTAAATGTTTGAAATACTTTTTTTTGAATTTCTTTATTCTTTGAAAAAATAAAGGTAATAGAAATAAAAATGCAAAAAATATTCGCATTGTGCCAAGTTGCATTGGTGAAAAACTTTCTAAACCTCTTTTCATTAAAATAAATGAAGCTCCCCAAATAAAAGATACTAACAAAAGTATAAACCATTGCCAAAATCTTTTATTTAAATTGAAAAAACTCATTTGCTCTTTTTATAATTTGCCTGCGAAGTTATTATTATTTTGGTTTATGCTTCAACATTTTATAAAATCTTAAAAAATTAAGATATATTTTAATATTT
>JAADEE010000286.1 GCA_013153575.1 Chlorobiota bacterium | reverse complement strand
ATCACCATACTTAGCAATCATCTTATCTTTATTTTTATATAAGATAAAAATTGCAATAGTTCCTGTTATCATCATTAATGATGAGATTATTTCGGCTTGCGTTATTTCAAAATTACCAATTTTATATAAATTATTTACACGTATTTTTTCAATTAAAAATCGTTCTAATCCTGCAAATGTGAAATAAATTGCAAATAGCATTCCCGGAATTCTTATTTTTTTCTTTAAAAATGAAAGAACTCCAAAGAGAATAAGCATCATTGTTGTTTCATATATAGGTGTAGGAAATACAGGTGCAGGAAGTACATGACAATGTGCCCAAGTACAATTTGGTATTAAAACTCCTTCATTTCCTATATTATGAGGGTATGTGTATGCAAAAAGCCAATCGGGTAAGAAACTTAACCATTCCGGTGGTTGAAATGATGCAACATGTCCCATCTGGTATGCAACTGCAGGAATTGTTCCTTCATCGGCAAATGCTTCGTTAAAAACACCCCAACAACCATCGCCTGAAACTTGACAACCAATTCTTCCTATTGCATAACCTAATGGTAAAACAATTGCAACTACATCTAAAAAGTGTACAACACTTATTTTATTCCTCTTAACATAAATATAAACTGAAATTCCTCCTAAAATTAAACCTCCTAGAAATGATAATCCACTAAAAGACAATAATGCTCGCATGGGATCTGCCATTAAATCGTCCCAATTTTCAAGGTTATGAAAAATTTTTGCACCGAGTAAACCGGTAATACCTGCTACAAAAAGTATTTGTCCTGCATGTTCATGTGGCTGAATTGTTTTTGTAATCCATTTTGGTTTATCAAGTTTTGTTTTTTCTTTGTCTTTCCAAGTTAAAAAACCTGAAATTAATGCTCCTAAAATTCCACCAATAATACTTCCGTTAGACGAAAGAATAAAATCACCCGGGTTTGCTACAAATAATGAATATTGTAATACTGCTGCTAATAATTTATATCCAATAAAAAAACCAACAATTGCTGAAATTATTATTTCTTGCGGTTTTGCAGGTTCTCCAATAAATATTCGTTTTTCTGTTGACTGTAAAAGACCTTGTTTTTCTTTTCTTTTCATTTCTTTAACCATTACCCAAATACCTACGAGAAATGCTGTTGCTACAAAAAATCCATATGACTGTATAGGTAACGGTATGTCAACACCAAAAACTGCTTTTAAAAATTCACTAATAGTTGGATACATTTTTTATTTTTATAATTATTAATGTGCTAAATTAAAATTTAATATAAAGATTTATACAAATTATTTATAATATTTTTCAGGATGCTTTTCTCTATCATGGTATTTTGAAACTAAAATTGAAATTAATTTTCTAAAACTGTCAACTGCTGCTAATGTATCTTTATGAATTTCTTTTTTTTGAAGTTTTAAAAGCATAATTGCATATAGCCCATGAAGGCAAATATCAATTTCATTTGTTACATCAACTTTCATTTTACTCGAAAGTAATTTTATATTTGGTGCTGCAAATTCATAGGCTTGTCTATACTGAATTTGAGAAACTTCACTCAATAACCATAAGTGTAAGTCATTTAAATCATTTACAATATTAGTAATAACCTGCAAATGACCTGATTCTTTAATATTCTCAAGTTCTGCCATTTGAATTAAACTTAAATACCATTCTCTTAAAGCGGCTTTTGCTTCATCATCAATATCATACTTATCGATTATTTGCTCTTGGATTTTTTCAATATCAAAATCCAAACTTCTAATCATATCTTCAGTTTGCCACATATAAATAATGTATTCGGCAATGTTATTTTTTTTTAAATCTTCGGCTATAAACATTTTTATAAAATTTCATCAATATTTGTAACAGGATCTCCCCAAACTGCTTTTTCGTCGGTCTCAATTATCGGACGATTTATAAATTTAGGATTTTCAACCATTATTTTAATCCATTCATCATCACTAAATTCTTTTCCTTTATAGTTTGCTTTATATTCTTTTTCTTGGGTACGAAGCATTTCTAAAGGTTTTTTGCCTAATTTTGTTAAAATGGCTTTAAATGTTTCTTCTGTAAAAGGTTTATCTTTTAAATATAAAACTACTTCATGTTCTACATTTTTTTCTTGCAGATATTGTAAGCCTGCTCGGCTTTTTTTACATCGTGGATTATGATATATTTTCATAGTAATTATTTTTTGTTAAAGTTATTTTTCTGCAATATAAATACCTGAACCATATTTTGCAGGTAATTTTCTTACATTTTTAAATTTTTCTTTTAATTCATTACAAAAATTCTTTTTAAAATTTTTATAATCACTTTGTTCCATAAATTCTAATAATCTTACAAATAACGGAGTTTTTCCAATAAAATCATTAAGAACTACATATTTTTTTGAGATTCTTTTCATCTCATCTAAAAGTTTTGCTCTCTTATCTTTTTTAACTCCATGCAAAACAAATGATGCTGTTACAACATCAAATGAATTGTCTTCAAATTTCGATAAATCTTCTCCGTTAGAAATCTCAAAAGTTATTTCCGGATGATTTTTTATTGCTTGTTTTAACATCTTCTCAGAAAAATCTACTCCAACAGCTTTTGAAAGATTTTTTTTGTTTAAAGATGCAATCCATGCTCCTGTTCCTGTTCCTATATCCAAAACTGATTTTCCACTAAGATTTATTTCTTTATCTAAATCATTAGCTGAATATTTATATCCTTTTTGAATTTGCTTATCTAATTTTCCGTATAAAGGAGCTATGGTATTAAAAATAAACTTAGCTCTTTTATCTGCATCCTTAGAAAAATAATGTTTTATTGACATATCTTTTTTATTTACTACCTTCTTGCATTAAGTATTTTTTTATGAAGACATTTAAATCTCCATCCAGAACTCCATTTACATCAGAAGTTTCGTAACCTGTTCTGTTATCTTTCACCATTTTGTAAGGGTGCATAACATAATTTCGTATTTGAGAACCCCACTCTATTTTCTTTTTTGAACCTTCAATTTCTGCTTGTTTTTCTCTTTTTTTACGAAGTTCTATTTCATAAAGATGAGATTTTAAAATTCTTAAAGCATTTTCTTTATTTGTAAGTTGAGAACGTGTTTCAGTATTTTCAACTGCAATTCCTGATGGTTTATGCCTAACTCTTACACCTGTTTCAATTTTGTTTACACTTTGCCCGCCTGCTCCTCCTGAACGAAAGGTTTCCCAAGTTATATCAGCAGGGTTTATAACAATTTCAATAGAATCATCAACAACAGGAGCTACAAAAACTGATGCAAATGTTGTATGCCTTTTATTATTTGAATTAAATGGTGATAATCTTACTAAACGATGTACTCCATTTTCACTTTTTAAATATCCATAAGCATAATCTCCATCAAATTGCAAAGTTACAGTTTTAATTCCAGCTTCATCTCCTGCTTGATAATAAAGTTGCTTAACCTTAAAATTATTTCTTTCACCCCAACGAATATACATGCGCATAAGCATTTCTGCCCAATCGTTACCTTCGGTACCTCCGGCTCCGGGATTTATTTTAACTATTGCACTTAATTCATCTTCTTCATTACTGAGCATTCTTTTAAACTCTAAATCCTCAATTAATGACAATGTTTTATTGTAAGATTTTTCAAGTTCATCCTCTGTAACTTCACCTGCTTCATAAAATTCGTACAAAACTTCTAAATCATCTAATGAAGTAGAAATTTCATCAAAATCTTTTACCCAAGTTTTTATTTTTGAAAGTTCTTTTAATTTTTTTTCAGCTAATTTCGAATCATTCCAAAAATCTGCAGATTGAGACTCTTTTTCTTTTTCTGAAATTAACTTTTTCTTAGCTTCAATGTCAAAGATACCCCCTTAACACAGACTTGCGTTTTAAAAGCTCTTTTATTTTTTCATTATTTATCATACCTCAATTATATTCTTACAATTATTTTTGCAAATAGTTAAATATCACAAAAATAAAATTATAATTTAACTATTATTTAGTTTTACTAATTTATCACTATATCAATAAAAAACACAAATATATAAATTGAATTTTTATTTTCAATCTACATTTTATAATTTAGAGGCAATTTATTAAATGAAAAAAATTATATTCAATTTTTCAGACATTGATTATGATTAACCAATACTACTATACAATACTTACTATTTCTGATAATAAAGAAATCTTAAAGCTTGTAAAAGATAGCTTCACAAATGAAGTACAATCGTATTTAATGTTAGAATCTCCTATTTCGGGTGATGCTTTTGATGTAATAAAAGAACATAAACCTAATATAATTTTACTAGATATTAATTATGGAGATGACACCAAAGGATTAGATCTTCTATTTGATTTAAGAGAAATTGACATTTCAATGGAAATTCCTATTATTGTTATTTCTAATGATAATAAAAATATTGAAAGGGCAGTTATGTATGGTGCTGCAGATTTCTTAAAAGTTCCTTTTGACAAATTAGAACTTACGGTTAGGGTAAAATCAATACTTTCGCTTTTTAAACTTATTGAAGGAATTACCGGACAAGCACGTGATTTAGAAATTCAATCAAATGAACTTGAAAGGCAAAAAAATGAATTAGAAATTGAAAAAAATAAAACTGACGAACTTTTACAAAACATTTTGCCATATGAAATTGCAGAACAATTAAAAAATAAAGGTTCTGTAAAAGCAAAAAAATATAGAATGGTAAGCATAATGTTTACTGATTTTAAAGATTTTACAAAAATTTCAGCAGAACTTGAACCGGAAGAAATAATTAAAGAACTTAGTGTTTATTTTAGAAAATTTGATGAAATAACCAGCGATCATTTTATCGAAAAAATAAAAACAATAGGAGATGCTTATATGGCTGTTGGAGGTTTACCTTTGAGAAATAAAAGTAACCCAATTGACACTGTACTTGCAGCCCTTAAAATTCAAAGGTTTATGACAACCTATAACAATTCACGAAAAGCAAAAGGTCTAACAGTTTGGGGATTAAGACTTGGCATACATACAGGAAAAGTTATTGCCGGTGTAATAGGAAGCAAAAAATTTGCTTATGATATTTGGGGAGATGCTGTTAATACTGCCGCAAGATTAGAAACTGCCGGAGAAGTTGGAAAAGTTAATATATCAGGTGTTACATATTCATACATTAAAGATTTTTTTGATTGTACCTATCGAGGCAAAATTGCTGCAAAAAATAAAGGGGAAATTGATATGTACTTTGTTGATGGACTAAAAAAACAATATAGAGAAAACAATGATCCAATTGAACCAAATAGCAAATTCCTCGAAAAACTTGCTGAATTTTAAACCTCTTATAATTTTTATATGCACAGAATTTTAGCAATTATTATTTTCGTATCTTTATTTGCATGTTCTTCTAAAAAACAAGAAAATATTGTATCAAAAGAGCAAATAAAAGATACAACTATAAAAGTAGCAGCCGAACGTTCAGAATTATATCTCCCATTATTAAAAGATAAAAAAGTTGCATTAGTAGTAAATCAAACAAGTACCGTAAAAAACAAACATTTAGTTGATTTTTTATTAGAAAATAATATAAACGTAATAAAAATATTTGCTCCGGAACATGGTTTTAGAGGAAATATTGACAGAGGTGAACATTTTAGCAATAATGTTGATAAAAAAACAGGCTTGCCAATTATTGCAATGTACGGAAAAAATAGGAAGCCAAAAGCTGAGCAGCTTAAAGATATTGGCATAATTATTTTCGACATACAAGATGTTGGGGTACGATTTTACACATATATAAGTAGTATGCACTATGTTATGGAAGCATGTGCTGAAAACAATAAAAAACTTATAATACTTGATCGCCCTAACCCTTTAGGTGATTATGTTGACGGTCCTGTTTTGCAAGCAAAATTCAAATCATTTGTAGGAATGCACCAAATACCTGTTGTACACGGACTTACTGTTGGAGAACTTGCAATTATGATTAACGAAGAAGGCTGGTTAAAAAATAGCATAAAATGTGATTTAGAAATTATAAAAATTAAAAACTATAATCATTCAAAACATTGGTCTTTGCCTATAAAACCTTCACCAAACTTACCTAATGATGTTGCAATACGTTTATACCCTTCTTTATGTTTTTTTGAAGCAACAAATATTAGCATTGGTAGAGGAACTAAATTTCCATTTCAAGTCATTGGTTATCCCGATAAAAAATTTGGAAATTTCACTTTCACACCAAAAGATATACCCGGAATGCAAATTAACCCTTTACATGAAAATAAAATTTGCTATGGAATAAATTTACAAAATACAAATCCCGACACTACATTTTTTACATTGAAATATATAATAGATTTTGCCTCAAAATATAATAATAAAAATGAATTTATTTCTAAAAGAAATTGGTTTAACCTACTTGCCGGCAACGACATACTTGCAAAACAAATAATTTCAGGAATGAATGAAAAAGAAATAAGACAAACTTGGAAAAATGATTTAGATAAATATAAATTACTGCGTAAAAAATATTTACTTTATACTGATTTTGAATAAACTATTTAACAAATTCCATATCCATCTTAAATTTCACATTCTTATGTTGTAATCTTATAATTTTAGGAATTTCACTATTAAAATCTTCATAATATAAAAAAGTATTCTTTCTAAAAATAGAATATTTAACTGCATTTTTAGGCAAATTATTTTCACTATCAAAAAAATAAAGTTCTTTGCTGTTTTTAGGTTTAGCTACATATAAATCAGTCTTTTTATCCTTATAAAAAGAAACATTTAAACCTAAATTATTCATCAAAATAAATCGAAAATCATTAATCAACAATTTAACAAATATTTTTTTATTCATAGGTTCAAAAATATGATTGATTTTATAATTATTTTCA
>JAADEE010000249.1 GCA_013153575.1 Chlorobiota bacterium | reverse complement strand
TTTAGTTATTTTTCCAAATACTGATTTAATAAAATCCCGTTCGTTTTATTTAGAAGTTTTTAATAATGGTAATAAACCTAAAAGAGAAGAAATGCCAATAGTGTTAAAGAAACGTTTGAATAGGTGGAATATTTATTTACTGTTATTATCTATATTTATTATTGATAAAACCTATTCCTACATTTGTATTGTTTATGCAATTAAAACCATCATAAATAACAAAGTTTTGTTCGCTTCTATTTGAAAATAAAGAGATTCGTTTTAAGAAATCAGCAGGATTGTTCTGAAAATCATAATTATTTTTCGTATCTAAATGATAATAATTGATATGATCAAAATACCTATGAATTATATCTAATAAGGCATCAATTTTAATACCATTCTCAGTTTTTGAATACTCGTCACTTTCAATCATCTGTATCAACGTCTGTTGTGCAATCTTTTTACTTTCTCTTAATTCAGATATTGCATTCAATAATTTTTCTTTGTATGCTGTATTAAAGTAAAGTTTTTTATCTTTTTTAGAAAAGAGCTTACTATCGATAAAATCACTGATAATAATTAAGTGATAATAGTTTTTACTATTGTTATTTTTATCAACAAACTGTTTAATGAAACTGTATATAGTATCAAATCTAGTTACCTGATTTTTTATATCATTATTGTTATTGTCGAGTATTTTTACTAATAGATCTGTAATTTCATTTTTTTCATTATCTCCCCTATATTTACTATAATTTTCTTGATTTTGATACATAATATGATTTTCTAAAAAAGGGCTGGATATTAAAGTGTCTGTCTTGTAAAAGAAAAGAGAGAATTTGTTATCATTGTTACTATTGGCTTTTAGTAAATAATGCAATAATGAAATGGAAAGGATTGTTGATGCTGATGACATTTCTAATACAGAATCTTTCAAAATTGTATTAGTACCTGAAAAATGAGTAGAAATTTCTTTGAATAATTCTTTGATTTTCTCGTCTTTTGATACTATCTTACCTATAGAGGCTTCAACCGAAACCGTTTTATCAACAACTATAATTGTATTTATGGTTGAATCCTTAATTTCAGGATTAGGACGAAACAGTGTATAACTCTTATATTTATCAGCAGTTGCTGAGTTCTTGTCAAATTTCATAATTTCATTAAAAAATTTTCTTCTAGTAGAACTATTTTCGGTATAATATATCTGTTCTAAAAGTATTTGTTTTTTAATAAACTCTCTTCTCCAAGGTAATTCATTTTTATAACCCCAAAAAACAGATGAATTTAACCCGACAACAAACATAAAAATAGCAATACCCAATCCAAGCATCCAAAATAAGAAAGCATTTTCCTCAAAAAAACTTTGTTTATCCATTTCTCATTTTTTTATAAAATCTAAGAATCTTCTCATTTAGTTTATCATACCAATTAAGTTTAGTGTTAGTTTCTATTCCATTACTACTACTTTGATTATTAGTTTTTTTCTTATTGTTACTACCGGTTATCGCAGGCACTTTATTTCTAGCACTTTTTTGTTTCGGTGCTGTTTGCTGTTTTGTAATTAAATTATTTAACCTGTCACTTTGGATTCTTTCCTGTTCCAAATTCTTTTCCAAAACTTTCTTAATCTCATCAAGCAATTTCAATTTATTTAAATTGTCAAATTTAGGAACCGCATCATTATAAGCCTTATAAAATGCACGAATATGTTCTTGTGTTTTTTTGTCTAAATTTTCTGAAATTTTTTGAAAAATTTCCCTTAAATCAGCATCCGTTTGATTTGATAATTCATTTAATCGACGAATTCTGTTTTCAACTTCTTTGGTGAGTTTCTCAATAATATCTCTAAAATGAGCATCGGTATAATTTACCGCTTTAATCGAATATTTTTTAAAGTTATCCAATTGCTTGAAATGATTGGTTAAAAATTCCGTTAATTCACGGCTTTCTTTCAGGCTTGTATCTATACTTTTTGCAATCATTTCAACATCTTCTGTTCTTTCAGCAAAAGATTTTAAATTTTCAGAAATTTTTTCTATTTGATTCAAATGAATATATAAATTATCTAATGTTTTTAGATTTTTTTCTAATCGTTCGAATAATAAAATATTTGCTTGTGAAATTTCAGTAACATCTAATTTTTCTATTCTTTCAAGTAAACGATTTTGTTCATTTATATTTTTTCCTGTTTTGGCTACTGCCACTATTACTCCGTTCACAATTGTCTCAGCTTTTCGGGAAAACATATCCAAACTCGATTTTAAACCTGTTAAACCGGTTTCATCTGCTTTTACAAGTTCGGGTAATAATTTGGCTTGAAGCATAGAAATCACCTCATTTTTATCTCGCAATAGCTTTTGTAAACGCGGTTTAAAAAACATAGATAATATTGTGGTTAAAATCAAACCAATCAAACTGGCAGTCATTGCCCATTTAACACCGGTTATCAGTACCCCGATACTATTTGAAAAATTAGCATCGGAAAAACCAGGCATTGCCCACAAACCCAAGATGATACCAATCATAGTAGCTGCCAACCCCAAATATAAAGGTGTAGGAATACTTTGTTGCAAACCTTCTTCTTCCAGTTCTATTTCTCTATCTATTATATCCCTTATGATACTAAAATTAACGGCTGAACCGAAATTATTATTTAAATAATTGTTAATGGCTTCTTCAATTCTCCGTAAAACTTTATTAGATTTTTTTGCTTTAAAATTGGGAATACCTGTCTCATTTTGAGTAATTTCCACTTTTGAAGCAAAAGTTTTACTCAAAGCATAAGTACGCTTATATATTTTTAGAAAAAGGTATATTTGAAAAATAACAATAATAAACAACAATACATGCTCAACATCCAATAAACTCCAAGCATGTATATCATTGGCAATCTTATCAACTGTTCGCACTGCTTTTTCTTGTGGTTGTATTAATAGAAACATATTCATTTTACTAAACAAATTTAATTTTTACTTTTTCTTTTATATACCATTTTCCATTATTTAAATAAACCTTACCGGGTTGTATCTGTCTAATGGATTTGGCATTTCTCATCATATCCATATTTTCAATATCACACACCGGTAGTAAGTAATCATCTAATAGATTGATAGCTCTACCGACGGTCCTAGTGTCAACTAGAAAATGTAATTTGCCATTAACAGAATCATTTTCAACATCAATTTTATAAAAAACTCTGTTATTAATTTCTTTTGACTTAAATGTTTCATCAAAAAAACCATTTCTATCGGGAATGCTAAAATATATTTCTTTTTTAGGAATATTTGTTTTTTCTTTTGTTCCTGAAGTATATGAACTAGTGTTTATATTATCATTAGATTGAATATTAATTTTTTTCTCAAGATTATTAATTTTTTCATTGGCATTTTTAAATCATTAATCAAGTCATTATTATCTCTTAATAGTTTGTCATATTTTTCCTTTAAAGTTACATACTTGTTATCTTTTACATTTTCATTATTTTTTTTTCTTAGTAAAGTTTCATCCCTCCTTTCGTTGTTCAAATAGCGTACTACAGCAACAAAAGGAAATATGTCCTTTTTAAAACCAAAATCGGATTTTCTTTTATAATATTCATATTTATCCTCAGTTGCTTGCTTTATCTTAGAAAGTGTTAAAAAGTACATTAACAACAAGCCTAAAATAAAAACTAATAAATAAGGTAAAATTGAAAAATTTGCATCACTTACAACTCGCCTTGGATATTCATTATCCTTATTTTGATTGGTTACAGAATTTTGTTGACTATTACTACCAACATTATCAGGTTTTGCATCTTGTGCTTTACTTTTATCTTGCACTTCATCCAGCTTTTCATCTTTTTTATTCTCTATTATTTTACTTGCATTGAAATCATTTTTTAACTGTTTTACTAAACCCTGATTTATATGTGGCTTTCCGTTAATCTTGTATTGTCCCTTTGTGTATTCATTAAAAAAATCATCAATCTTTTTGGAATCAATATCCTTATCTAAACGAGTAAAAACGCCATTTGCGCCTCCCCACTGCTTAGCCCCTGATAAAATTGTTTTAAACTCCTTATATTTCTTATTAAATTCTTCAACATTATTAATATTTAGCAAATGATCTATCTTTGGTTTTAAACTTTTATTATATTGTTCTTTCTCTTCTTTATTAGCAAGTCCTTTTACAATGTATGAATTTATATAATCATTTAAAAATTCAATATTGGCTCTTCGTTTCCAATACAGTTCCTTGCTTTCCTCCGAATCGAATTGTTTGATTTGGGCAAATAAACTTAATGACGTAAGAATGTACAATGCAATAAAAAAATATGTTTTCATTATAATAAAGTTATGTGTTTAGGAAATAGAAAAACTTGTCCGGTAAGTTTTGTTCCGGACAAGTTTTATATATTTAATGAGAATATTTATTAAATATTTCTCTCGGCAATCTGTTTAATATACCAATAATAGCATAAGTAAACAAACCTTCATCTAATTTACTATTGGCTGATTTTTCAAAAGCTTTAATGGCTTTCTGAATATCGTCAATAATATTATCATCTCTAATTTCTTTGAAAGTGTTATAAGCATCCCAAGAAATATTATAGGCTTCTTCCAAACGAATATTATCGATATAAGCATCCATTATTTCAAAGAAATTTTTCACAGAAGCTTCCAAACTTTCGTGAATACCATCTTTATTTTCAACAATATCCGTATATCTAGGAGTTCTTGCTACATCTTTATCTTTATCAATTACAGCACCTTGGTGATTATACCAGAAAAGCACCGGGATTTCCAAATTAGTAACTTTGGTCGATAAACCTCCTTTGGCGGTAATTTTTTTGGGATTTTCAGCTAATTCTACATTAATTTTTCCGGCTTCTTTTTCAAAAACTTTTTCAAAGATAAAACGGGCTAATGTAGAAATTGAATTAAAATTATATGAATCATCCAGTATTCGAATAGATTTGGAAGCCATACCGCTAAATAGGATATTTTTAGGAATATCTAAATTTCTATTTTTCATCATAACTGCGGCATAATAGAAAACAGCTGCATAATAAATTAAAATGTTAATTTTATATTTATCGTCGTTTTGCAATAATTCCAACAAACTAAAATTAATACTATCGTCTTGTTCCAGTTGGAAAAGAAAATTCATAAATTCCTTTGACGGTTGATTTCCTTTTAAAATGTTATCCAATAGAAGTTTTTTATCTTTATATGTCGATTTTTGCGCCGCATCAATAGCATCTTGTTTAAAAGCATTGGCAAATCCGCTAAATCTGGTTCTTATGGCATATTCTTCATTCGAAAAAGCATCCCCATACATAGCATTTCCGGCAAATCGTATTGATGAAATAAAATCCGGTTTTTCACTATTAGATGGATAAACAGCTATATCAGATGAACCTCCTCCAATATCTATTGATAAAGTCAATCCCGTAATAACATTCTTTAAACCATAATAAGGAGCTATACTTTCAGGTAAACTGATTAATCTATCTGCTAACCTATTTTTTCCAAATAACTTCACAAAAGCTTCTCTCCAAGCATTTCCAAACCGACTAATTTCAGCTCTTGACATACTTACCGGATAAAACCAGGTAACAGTTGAATTTTTTGGATTATAACCATTGACCAAGGTTTTATAATACAACATATGTACGATAAAATCAATGTAACTTTTTACCTTTTCGATATCGCCTGAATTTCCCCATTTAATATCCGTATATAAATCTATACTTTGATAAAAAGGTAATTGCCGTATTCCCCACAATAAAAAATTATTGGTATCTCTAAATACTTGAATATGCTCGTTTGTACTGATATTTTTATTCCAAGCAAGAGCAGAACGTAAAGGAAATTTAGCTTCGTTATTACCAATAATATCAGGTAATAATAATGAATCAAAAATACTTTCATTTGCTATAATTTGTGGATCTGCACTAACTGTATCATCTAATATAGAACGCCATATTTCTTGATTGTTATCAAAAGCCTTAGATTCATCACTACTGTTCTCAGGTAAATATTCAATATGCGTATTGGTTGTACCAAAATCAACGGAATAACGCATAGCTACCCCACCTTTTATTTTTTTGAAATTAGGCACAATGGCAGCTTTTGAAATATTATCAATATTTATTAACAATAAATCAAAATTAGTATTTTCAAAATTATAGACTAAAAACGGTGTATCATTATAATCAGAATTGGAATTTCTTACTTTTCCTTGTACATTTTCTTCAATTAAAACACCTTTACTATAATATCCCAATGAAATATTTGCATTTCTTTTATATCTACCATCTATTAAAGCAATCGTATAATCAAGTTTTTCATCTTCTCTTTGTACAAACGGTAAAATAGCCAAATGTATCGGTAGTTCTACTATATCATCATCCGAATAAAATTTAGTAAAAGTAATTGTACCCTTTTTAACGGGAATTTCCAATTTAACCTTTACCCCTCCTGCCGCTAAGTCATCTTCAATGGTAACATATCTCTCAATGTTGTTGGTATCAAAATACTTAAAAAAAGTTTCGGTTAATGGAAGCATAAAGTTATCTGAACCACCAAAATTAAATTTGTTATTATCTAATTTATAGGGTACTTTAAAAATTTTATCTTCCAAAAAATTACCAACAGACAACCAAGGATAAATATCATTCAATACGGGCAATACAGATTCTGACTGATTTTTGTAATTTTCATTTTTGTACGGCACCTGATAATTTTCGTTCCAATGAATTCCCTCGGTAGTATACACCCAATTTCTCGTAAACCTGTTATTAGGTAAAACTAATGGCAGATTTTCTTGCTCATCAACATAATCCGGAACAATAACAAAATCGCTTTCCGACTGAATATTTTTGTTTAACGTTTTTTTGTTTTTATACAAAGGTTCTCCAATAATTTCAGCCGGATTATTTTCATCATTCAAAACAGTAAGCTC
>JAADEE010000089.1 GCA_013153575.1 Chlorobiota bacterium | reverse complement strand
TTTTTAGTTTAAAAAATATACCGGTATTTTTTGAATATTTTGAAAAAAATAAAAGGCTGTCTCGATTTTACTTTTGAGACAGCCTCCTTTTTATTAACCTATTTAAGGGTGAAATAATTTATATGTCAAACCCATCAGGTTCTTTAGGATTATCAAGAGCTTGATTATACATTGTCATCGCTCTTAAACTCATACCCATACTAGAAAAACCTCCATCATGAAATAAGTTTTGCATTGTTACTTTTCTTGTAAGGTCAGAAAAAAGTGTGATGCAAAAATCAGCAAATTCATCTGCAGTAGCATTTCCAAGAGGAGACATTCTTTCTGTAAAGTCTAAAAGACCATCAATACCTTTTACACCACTTCCAGCAGTTGTTAATGTTGGAGATTGAGATATTGTATTAACTCTAATTTTCTTTTCTCTACCGTAAATATACCCAAAACTACGTGCAATAGATTCAAGCATTGCTTTTGCATCAGCCATATCATTATATCCATATAATGTTCTTTGTGCTGCTACATATGATAATGCAAGTACAGAACCCCAATCATTAATTGCATCTTTCTTTTTTGCAACTTGTAAAACTTTATGAAATGAAATAGCTGAAATGTCTAATGTTTTATTTAGGTAATTGTAGTTAAGATTATCATAGCTTTTACCTTTTCTAACATTCATTGACATAGCAACAGAGTGAAGAATAAAATCAAATTTTCCACCAAAATATTCCATTGCTTTATCAATTAAGTTTTCTAAATCTTCAATGCTTGTTGCATCAGCAGGAATTACAATAGTATTACATTTCTTTGCTAATTCTTCAATATCTCCAAATCTTAGAGAAATAGGTGTGTTTGTTAAAACTATTTCAGCACCTTCTTCATAAGCTCTTTCGGCAACTTTCCATGCTAAAGACATGTTATTTAACGCTCCGAAAATAATTCCTTTTTTTCCTTTTAATAAATTATACATTGTATTATTTTAAAATTAAGACTGCAAATATAAAAAGAATACTGAACATGAGTGTTTTTTAACATGTTTTAAGATTTTTTCATTGAAATTATATATACTAAATAATAATGCAAGTGTAAAAATGTTAGTTGTTTTAATTAAAAATAACAAATGAAATAAAAAGTGGCATACGAATTGAATTACATTATTTAAAATAAATTAACCTAAACAAAAAAGGAGGACATTATGAGGAAGTTATTATTTGCAATAGTATTATTTGGAGTAGCATTATTACTTCCAAAATTAAGTAAAGCTCAGTATGGTTATCATAACAGAAATTCATCAGAGCTAAAAATTAAAATGTACGACAATTCAATGTTTGTTGTAATATTTGATAGAAGGAAATATGAAACTCCAACATCTTTTTTCAGATTGTCTGAAATAAGACCTGGAAACCATAGAATAATTATAAAACGAAAATATGGAAGATATGGTTCAGAATATACTGTTTATAGAGGAGATATTTATATTCCTGCAAGGTCAATTGTGAAAGCAGGTGTTAATAAGTATAATAGATTAGTTATAAAACGTATTGTGCCAATTTATGATGATGGAGATTATGTTGATCCTGATTATTACCATAAACCTAATTTGGATATGGCAAGATTAAGGCACTCACTTAACAGAGCAAGTTTTGATAGTGATAAACAAAGAATTGCTAAGCAAGCAATTTCTACACATAGGGTAAGAGCAAATCAAATTTATCAAATATTAATGATGTTTAGTTTTGAAGACTCAAAAGTTAAACTTGCAAAATTTGCTTATAAATATTGTGTTGATAAAAGAAATTATTATCTTGTAAATGATGCTTTTACTTTCAGCAGTAGCATTAGAGAATTAGATGATTTTATAAGACATAACAACTATAACAATTACGATGATAATTGGGATAGTTATAATAGAGATTATTATGATAATACTAACAGGTGGTAATTAAGTTAAACATAAATTTAGTATATAAGCAGTACAGTTTTTTGTACTGCTTTTTATTTGCATATAAAAAAACATCTTATCAAATACAAATATTCTCAATACTTATTTATCTTTGCAAATTAAAAACAAAGATACAAGCAATAAAATGAGTTATACAGAATTATCAGAACAAGAAAAAGTAAGAAGAGAATCATTACAAAAACTTATAGATTTAGGAATAAATCCATACCCTGCTGAAAAATATGATATTACAGCATATAGTCAAGAAATAAAAGATAATTTCTCTGAAGAAAAAAATAATTACCAAGATGTTAGCATTGCAGGAAGAATAATGACCCGTAGAATTATGGGTAAAGCATCTTTTGTAGAAATTCAAGATTCACAAGGTAAAATTCAAGTTTATTTTAACCGCGATGTAATTTGTCCGGGAGAAGATAAAACTTTATATAACACAGTATTCAAAAAACTTTTAGATTTAGGAGATATAATAGGAGTTAAAGGAGAAGCATTTAAAACAAATGTTGGAGAAACTTCAATTAGAGTTAAAGAATTTAAAATTTTAAGTAAATCAATTCGTCCGCTTCCGGTAGTAAAAGAAAAAGATGGCAAAATTTACGATGCCTTTTCTGATCCGGAACAAAGATACAGAATGCGATATTTAGATTTAATGGTAAATCCTCATGTAAAAGAAGCATTCATAAACAGAACCAAACTTACAAATTCAATGCGTGAATACCTTAACGGGAAAGGTTACCTTGAAGTTGAAACACCAATTTTGCAACCAATTTACGGAGGAGCAGCAGCAGCACCGTTTAAAACTCACCATAATGCACTTGACCAAACTTTATACTTGCGTATTGCTAATGAATTGTATCTTAAGAAGTTAATTGTGGGTGGCTTTGATGGAGTATATGAGTTTGCAAAAGATTTCCGTAATGAAGGTATGGACAGGTTTCATAATCCGGAATTTACGCAAATGGAACTTTATGTTGCATACAAAGATTATTTTTGGATGATGGATACTGTTGAAGAAATGGTTGAAAAAATTGCTTTAGACATTCATGGAACTACAAAAATTAAAGTTGGTGAAAACATGATTGATTTTAAACGTCCATGGAAAAGATTTACAATGTTTGAAGCTATTGAGCATTTTACAGGCATTGATATTTCAAATATGGATGAAGCAGAATTAAGAGAAACTGCAACAAAACTTGAAATTCCTATTGATGATTCAATGGGAAAAGGAAAACTTATTGATGAAATTTTTGGAGAAAAATGTGAAGCAAAATTAATACAACCAACTTTCATTACAGATTATCCGGTTGAAATGTCGCCACTTGCAAAAAAACATCGTAGCAAAGAAGGACTTGTAGAACGTTTTGAAGCAATTTGCAATGGTAAAGAAATTTGTAATGCATATTCTGAACTTAACGATCCAATAGATCAAAGACAAAGATTTGAAGAACAATTACTTCTTGCAAAGCGTGGTGATGATGAAGCAATGATGCTCGATGAAGATTTCTTAAAAGCAATTGATTACGGTATGCCTCCAACATCGGGGCTTGGAATTGGAATTGACCGTTTGGCAATGATAATGACAAACTCACATTCAATACAAGATGTACTTTTCTTCCCACAAATGAGACCTGAGAAAAAACAATCAAAAGCTGTTACAAGCTTAAATGATGATGAAAAAATGGTTTATTCAATTGTTGAAAAAGAAAATGAAATTGAATTAGCAAAATTGAAAGAACAAGCAGGTCTTTCAAATAAAAAATGGGATAAAACAATAAAAAACCTTACAAAGTTAGAGCTTGTTGAGGTATTCAGAAATGATGATATATTGTTTGTTAAACTAAAATAGATAACTTGCATGTGGGTGTCCCTATGTGACTAAAAAATCAATAAAAAATACACATGAAAGATGTATTAATAGTTTTAAATTATGCTAAAAAATATTGGAGAAATGCACTTGCAAATGTATTTCTCAATATTTTTTCTGTAGTATTTGCATTATTTTCATTTACGCTTTTAATACCTTTTTTACAGATTTTATTTAATACAAGTACTCAAACTTATAAACCTGTTCCTTTTGCTTTAAGCGTTGATGCCATTAAAAATAATTTGTTTTATTACCTTTCGCAAGTAATTGAAAATGAAGGTAAATTATATGCATTAATAACCGTAAGCGTTTTAATGATAGTTGCAAGTTTGCTAAAAAACCTTTTTACTTATTCGGCAAGTTTTGTAATGGCACCAGTAATGAGTGGTACAATACGTGATTTTCAAAGAAAAATACTACATAAAATCTTAGATCTTCCGATTGGTTTTTTTTCAAATGAAAAAAAAGGAGATATAATTTCAAGAGCATCAAGTGATATTACAGAAATTAAAGATACAGTTACAAATTTACTTGCTGTTATTGCTCGTGATCCTGTAACAATTATAATTTTCTTATTATACCTAATTTATTTTAGTGCAAGTTTAACAATTTTTGTAGTAATTTTTATTCCTATAATTGGTATATTAATTGGTTTAATTGGAAAAAGTTTAAAGAAAAGATCATTAGCAGCACAGAAAAAAACAGGTCAAATTCTTTCTGTAATTGAAGAAACATTAGGAGGTTTAAGAATTATAAAAGCATTTACAGCTGAGCCAAAAGTTCGGGAAAAATACGATAAACTTACAGATGATCATTATAGGATTATGAAAGGTGTTATTCGAAGAAATTCTTTGTCTAATCCTATGAGTGAGTTTTTTGGAACCCTTGTTACAATTGGTATTGTGCTATTCGGGGGAAGTCTTATAATTGGAGAAAACAGTTCTCTTACAGGAGAAGAATTTATAACTTACATAGTAATTTTTTCACAAATTCTTACGCCTGCAAAATCAATTTCACGTGCATATTATAGTGTGAAAAAAGGAGCAGCATCAATTGAGCGTGTAAATGAAATCTTAGATGCAGAAAATAATATTAAAGAAAAAGAAAATGCAATTTCAGTTTCTGATTTTAATTCTGAAATTGAATTTAAAGATGTTTCTTTTAAATATGAAGATGCTTATGTTCTTAAAAATATAAATCTTAAAATTGAGAAGGGCAAATCCATAGCATTAGTAGGGCAGTCAGGTTCAGGTAAATCTACTTTGGTTGATTTGTTACCTCGTTTTTATGATGTTGAAGAAGGCGAAATTTTAATTGATGGTGTAAACATTAAAGATATTAAAATTAAAGATTTACGAAGCCTTATGGGAAATGTAAATCAAGAACCTGTTTTGTTTAATGATACAATTTTTAATAATATAGCTTTTGGTGTTGATGATATTTCGGAAGAAGAAGTTATAAATGCAGCTAAAATTGCAAATGCACATAATTTTATTCTTGAAATTGAAGATGGCTATCAAGCAAATATTGGCGACAGAGGTGCAAAACTTTCAGGAGGACAAAGACAAAGAATAAGTATTGCTAGAGCAGTGCTCAAAAATCCACCTATTTTAATATTAGATGAAGCAACTTCGGCACTTGATACCGAATCGGAAAAACTTGTACAAGATGCTCTTAATAAATTAATGCAAAATAGGACTTCTATTGTTATTGCTCACAGACTTTCAACAATTAAAAATGCCGATGAAATTTGTGTTTTACATAATGGTGAAATTATTGAAAGAGGTAATCATCAAGAACTTATAGAAAAAGGTGGTTCTTACAAAAAACTTTATGACCTTCAAATTTTTTAAATTTAAATTATGCCTGTAAAGATTTTAGTAATAAGTAATTACACAGATACTCATACAATGAGACCGGAAGCTGAGGCTTTTATAAAACTTAAAAAAGTTGGTTTTGAAATTACTATTATGACAAAATCAGGTTCTTATTATTTTAATAAGTTTAAGGAAGAAGGAATAAATGTTATTGATTTTCAACCTAAAAAAAAGAACGATAAAAGTGAGATTAAAATAATACGTGATGAACTTTTAAAAGGAAGTTATGATATTATGCATCTGTTTAATAATAAGGCAATTGTAAATGGAATTGCTGCTGCAAAAAAACTTCCTGTTAAAGTTGTAATTTATAGAGGTTATACAGGAAATGTTAATTGGTGGGATCCTACAGCATACACAAAAGTGCTACACCCACGAGTTGATAAAATAACTTGCTTAACCGATTCTGTAAAAAACTCAATTGCTAAGAATTTATTCTTCGATAAAAGCAAATTAATTACAATTAACAAAGGGCATGATGTAAATTGGTATAATGATATTAAGGTTGCAAATTTACAAGAACTTGGTATCCCTAAAGATGCTTTTGTTGTTGTAAATGTGGCAAATGCTCGTAGAATGAAAGGAACTAAATATCTCTTAAAATCTACATATTATTTGCCAAAAGATGCAAATATTCATTTTTTAATTGTGGGGCGGGGTAGAGATACAAAAAAACACATTAAAATTGCAGAAAATAGTCCGAATAAAGATAAAATTCATTTTTTAGGTTTTAGAAAAGATGCTTTAAGTATAGTAAAAGCGAGTAATGTTTTTGCATTATCTTCAATAAAAGGTGAAGCAATTACCAAATCGGTTATTGAGGCAATGTGTATTGAAACAACGCCTGTAATTACTGATATTTCGGGTAATGTTGGTCTTGTAATAAATAAAGAAAGCGGAATGGTTGTTCCTATGAAAAATCCAAAGGCAATGGCTGATGCAATTTTATATCTTTACAATAATCAAGAAGATTGTGTGCAATATGGCAAAAATGCAAGAAAACATATTGATAAGAATTTTAATATTGAAAGAACTGTAAAAGAAGCAAGCGAATTTTTTAATTCTATTTCAAAGCAATAAAATGAACATACTTTTTGCAGGTAAAACCGGATTTGATTATAACAGAACTCAAGTTTTATATGAAGGTTTAAAGAGAATGCAAGATGTTAATGTTCAAATATTTAAATTAAAATCAAAACGAAATTTTAATAAGCAAGAATTTGCTGAAATAACAAAGGATATTGATTTT
>JAADEE010000024.1 GCA_013153575.1 Chlorobiota bacterium | reverse complement strand
GAAAGAAGTACGCTTCCTAAATGTTTGTTAATTATTACAATTCCCATAAACATTGCATAAGCACCAATTGCACTGAATATCATATATTTAATTCCAACTTTATGAACATCTTTACCTAAGAAAATAACAAGAAGATAAGATGCCCAAGTCATAATTTCCCAAAAGATAAAAAGACTTACAAAATCACGGCTCATTAAAATTCCCATCATTCCTAAAATAGTAAGAAAGAAGCTAAAATAAAAAGTTGCAAGCTTTTTTTGACCTTTCATATAGCCAACGGAATAAATTAATGCCAGAGGCGAAAGTATCATTACAATAAGAGCAAATAATTTTCCGTATTTGTTAAAACCCCACTCGGCGTTAAAACCTGCTATTGAAAAACTAAACGTTTGTGATAAATCAATTTCGAAAAAATAAAATGCAGGAAGTATAACTGCAAGAGCAATTACCGTGATGTTTCCTAACACTTTGCTAATTTTGTGTCCGAAGTAAGAGAGCAAAGCCCCTGCAAACATTATGATTATAAAAAATAGTAAACTATTCATTTTCTTTTTGTTTCAAATTTTAATTTAAACTTACATTTGGTAAAACTTCTTTTATGTAAGCTGATTTATCAAACAAAGCATCAGCTGCATTTGAAATATATTCTGTAATTAAGTCGGGGTAAATTCCAACCACAATAATTAGAATTGCCAAAACTGACATAGCAACTTGTGCATTCCAAGATGGCTTATGAATTTTAACTTCTTCATGTGCTTTTTTGAAATATAGACGACCAATAATTCTGAAATAATAAACAATTTCAACAACCGAAATTAAAAGAATTGTTGCCAAAATTACGTAGTAAGTTTTATCTGCAACTGCTGTTAAAACGCTTAATTTTGACCAAAATCCTGAAAAAGGCGGAAGCCCCACTATTGCAAAAGCACCAAGACCAAAAATTAAAGCCGTAAAAGGCATAATTTTTCCAAAACCATCAAGGTCAGATATTTTTTTGTCTTTTGTAGAATATGTTAAAAATCCTGCCGAAAGGAATAACATTGTTTTAATAAGTGCATGATTAAACATTAAAAATATTGCTGCATAAATTCCTGCTTTTGTGTTAAGTGCAAATGCAATCATAATTAATCCCATTTGTCCCATGCTTGAATATGCAAGCATACGCCTTATGTTTTTTTGTTTTAGAGCAGCAGTTTCTGCAATAATCATTGTAAGAATACCCATTATTAAAAGCAAACCAAATATTCCGTTAAGGTCGAAAATTGTGTAAATAATTCTTACTAAACCATAAATTCCTGCTTTTGCTAACATTCCTGCAAAAGATGCAGCAACAGGTCCGGGGGCTTGTGAATATGCATCAGGTACCCAACCATTTAATGGGAACATTTCGGCTTCAATACCAAAACCTACAAAAAATAAAATTAGAATTATTGCTTGTGTTGCAATAGGCACATCTTTAAGTCTGATGGCAATTTCTGCCATATTTAAAGTTCCTGTTTGCGTATATAAAATTAAAATACCAAGTAATAAAAGTGTAGAAGATAAAGCTCCTATAAATAAAAACTTGAAAGCAGCTTCAGCACCATCACGACCTTTATAAAATGCAGTTAAACCGTAAGATGATATTGCAGTAATTTCAATAAATACAAAAAGGTTAAAAATATCACCGGTAAGAACAACACCTATTGAACCTGCGACTAAAAGCATCATTAAAATAAAAAACTTTTTTGAGTTGTCGAAACCAACTTTTTTGAATTTATAACTATAAACCCAAACAATAAAAGCAAGTGTTGTAATAATTAGTGTTATAAAACCACTAAAATTATCATAAACTAAATTTATTCCTAATGGTGGTGCCCATCCTGCAATTTGAATAATTTGTGCTTTGCCTTGTTCTAAATTTAAAAATAAATCGAAGGAAATATATGCCATAAATGCAAACACAAAACCGGGTGTTAAACGAATAAGCGGCTTGTAAACTTTTCCTATTAAAGGAAGCAAAAACGCAGTAAGTAGCGGTAAAGCAATAAAATATATAGGATTAGAAATTACCATTTTAAATTTTTTATTTCATCAATATTAGTAGTGTTGTGCTTTCTGTAAAGTCTTACAACAAGTGCAAGAGCAACTGCTGTAACACCAAAACCAATTACAATTGCTGTTAAAACTAATGCCTGTGGAACAGGGTCTGCCATAACAACATTTTTATCAAGTACAGTTTCTGAAAAAATAGGCGCTGTTGCATTGTTTAAATATCCTACGGCAACAAAAAGCAAATGAATACCTGCATCTAAAATTGAAAGACCTATTACAATTTTAATGAGATTTTTCTTTACTAATGCAGCATATAAACCAATCAGCATCAGCAAAATAGCCGAACCGTAAACACTATATGTTAGATAATCTTGCATTTATTGTTATTTATATTAATTTTCATCAGGGTTTAAACCTGCTTCTTTAATTGTTAAGAGTGTATCTAAAATTCCTGTTATTTCTGCACCAACTTTAAAACCTACGGCAATATAAATTATACCAACAACTCCACCACTTATTAAGTTATTTAAAGTTCCTTCGGGTAAAAAGTTTTCTAAGAAATTATTTTGATTTGCAAATATAAAACCTCCAATTCCTATAAGCACAAATGTAGTTCCGGCAAGGGCTTCAACCCAAGTTAAAACATTGTGATTTATAAAGAATTTTCTGTAAGAAATTAGTATAAGCAAAAAGCCTGTTGCTATAATTGCACCTCCTTGAAAACCTCCACCGGGGGTTAAATGTCCGTGAACAAAAACGTAAGCACCAAGTAAAATAATCATAGGAAAAAGAACTTTTGCTCCTGTACGAACAAGTGTACTTGAAACAACTGCTTCCCTTTGCGGATTTAATCCTGAATGGTGTGTTCTTCTTCTGTAAAGAATACTACCCAAAGCTGTTGATGCAAGAAACAAAACCGTAACTTCACCAAGTGTATCAAAGCCCCTAAAACTAACAACAATTGCTGTTACAACATTTGAAACTTTTAAAGTTTCGGGTGATTGTTTTAAATAATAATCTTTAACACCTGCAATTCTTTCTGCACCAAAAGGAACAGAAATAAAAGTGCTCATTAAATAGAACCCAAGTATTAAAAGAAGTGTTATTACAATTAATTTTTTCATTTGTCTATTTTATAATTTAAAAGGTCAAATAGGAACACTCAAAGAGAGTTTTTCTATTATTCGCTTTCGTATCGTTTTGTATTTCTTATAGTTATGATAAAAATTATTGTGCTTAAAGCAATTCCTATTGCGGCTTCTGTAAGAGCAACATCAGGTGCTTGTAAAATGTAAAACACAAGTGATAATGCAAGACTTATTAATGAAGTTGCAATTACTGCGTGTATTAAATCTTTCTGAATTACAGCATAAATTGCTGCAACTAAAATAAAAATTAATGCACCTATAAGAAATATTATACTACCAATTCCCATTTTATTTATTTAATGTTTTTTTCTTCTGCTTTATGTTCTGCAATTTCGTAGGCATCTTCAATTTTTTCATCTTTAACAATAGGTTTTTGATGTGCCTTATGCGTTCCTCTTGCAAGTGCATGAGAACTTAATGGATTTGCAATTGCCAAAAATATTACAATTACTAAAGTTTTTACAAACCATTCTGGTTGCAAAACTCCAACACCTAAAATAATACTCATTGCTCCTAATGTTGATGCTTTTGTTCCTGCTTGAACTCTTGTGTAAAAGTCTGGCATTCTGAAAACACCAAGCCCTCCAAGAAAGAGAAAAATCGCTCCAACTGAAATTAAAAAATATCCTATGTAATCAAAAATTTGCATTTTTATTTGTTTAAATTTCTTTAAAGAAGGTTTAAATTCCGCCTTCTAAATAACGTGCTATTGTAATTATTCCAATAAAACCTAAAACTGCATAAATTAAAGAAACATCAATGTAAATATATCTGTCGAAAATAAATGCAAGTAAAACTAAAACCGCAATAAGCATTGCCGAAAGAGTATCTAATGCAACAACCCTGTCGGAAGTTGTTGGTCCTTTAATAAACCTTATTAAACCAAATAAAGCACCAAGTGAAATTATTGAAATAATTATTATAAAAAATAAGTCCATTTTTATTCGTAAATTTTAATAAGTATATCTTCAAAAGTTTTTGCAATTTCGTTGTAGGTTGTTTCGGTATCAGTTCCTTTAACATACAACCAATGAACAAAAAGTTTATTATCAATTATATCAACAGTTAAAGTTCCGGGTGTTAATGTTATACTGTTTGCTAAAATCATTTTTGCAAAGTCGGAAGTTAGTTTACTTTCAACTTCAACAATACCCGGATTAATTGGTAATTTTGGGTTTATAACAATTCTTGCAACATCAAAATTTGCTTTTATAAGTTCAATAATGAAAACAAATAAGTATTTTATAAAGTAAAAAATCTTTTTAGGAGTTAAAATACTAAAACCTGTGGTTGTAAAAAACTTATATGTAAATAGTGAAATTATGAATGAAATAAATACACCTGCTATTAATTCTGCAATATCGAGACTTGTTGTAAAAGCCATCCACAAAACAAATAGAAATATCCAAGTGTAAAAAAACTTGCTTATTTTGGAACTTTCTTTTTTCATTATTTATGATAAAATTTCAAATATTTAGCAAAAGTAAGACTTTTGAGATGCTATAATGTACTTATTTAGATATTATAAAACATATATGCAAATGATATTGCTTAAATTTTGAAAATTATAACTAATGTTGAATTAATTTATTTTATTAATTTTGCGACTTGTTTTAAGAAAAAAGATATAAAAATGGATACAGTATTAAGTGGCATTCGCTCAACAGGAAATTTGCATTTAGGAAATTATTTTGGTGCAGTTAAGAATTTTATAAAAATGCAAGATGAAAATAATTGTTATTTTTTTATTGCAGATTATCATTCATTAACAACATATCCAACACCCGAAAATTTGCATAATAGTGTAAAATCTGTTTTGGCAGAATATCTTGCAACAGGATTAGATCCTGAAAAATCAGCAATATATGTACAAAGTGATGTAAGAGAAATTACAGAATTGTATCTTTTATTAAATATGAATGCTTATGTTGGAGAATTAGAACGTACAACTTCTTTTAAAGATAAAGTTAGAACTCAACCAAATAATGTAAATGCGGGTTTGCTTACATATCCTGTTTTAATGGCAGCAGACATTTTAATTCATAAAGCAAATAAAGTTCCTGTGGGAAAAGACCAAGAGCAAAATTTAGAAATGGCTCGTAAATTTGCAAAGCGTTTTAACCATATGTATAAAGTTGATTATTTTCCTGAACCACAACCATATAATTTTGGTGAAAATTTAGTGAAAGTTCCTGGTTTAGATGGTAGTGGCAAAATGGGAAAAACTGCCGGAAATGGCATTTATTTAGTTGATGATGATAAGGCTATAAGAAAAAAAGTAATGCGTGCTGTTACTGATAGTGGTCCTACTGAAATGAATTCTCCAATTTCAGAACCAATTCAAAATTTATTTACTTTAATGGAACTTGTTTCTACACCAGATACACTAAATTTCTTTAAAGAAAAATATGCAACTTGTGAAATTAGGTATGGAGATTTGAAAAAACAACTTGCAGAAGATATAATTAACTTTGTTGCACCAATTAGAAAAAACATTCTTGAAATACAGGAAGATACAGAGTATTTAAGAAAAGTTGCTAAAATGGGTGCAGAAAAAGCAATTGAAAGTGCTTCAAAAACAATAAAAGAAGTTAGAGAGATTATTGGATTTAGAGAATTTTAAATTTTACAATAATTAATTAAGTCTTTCTTTTAATAATCTTGCCGGTTTTCCATATTTCATTATTTTTATATTGAATGAAATAAATGCCGGCAGGAAACTTATTTAAATTTATTTGAAAACGATTTTGGTTTTTAACATTAAAACGTTGTAAGATTTTTCCGGATACATCAGCAAGAAACATTTCTTCAATATTTCCAACTATTTCAATATTTAAAATATCAAAAGTTGGGTTTGGGTAATACTTTACCTTTCCAATTTCTTGTTTTATTGTATCAATATCGGTTTTTGCAGTGTCAATTTTTTCATTGTTGTCTGTAATAAATAAAGTGTCTTTAATTTCTTTTTCATTAAAAATAACATCTTCATTACATTCAGGAATTGTAAGATATTGATTTATTAAGCGAATAAATACATCATTTAAAAGCTCTACCTGAAATTCATCGGTTGTTGGTTTTATGTGTGAGTTGCCAATTCCACTATCGTCGGTTAAAAAAACATAAGTTCCGTTTGTTGCAAGAGCAATTGAGCGCATTAAATATTCGGTACTTTTATTAATTCCACTTGCAGTTACAGGAACAATTCTTATTCCTTTTTCAGAAGCTTTTTGTGTAAGTTTTTGTGTTTTTTTAATACTTTCTTTATCTGAATGAGGTGGTGCATCTAATATTAAGAAAATGACTTTTGCAAGAGCATCATTATCCCATTTTAAATCATTTATTGCTGTATTTAGTCCTTCTTCAACAGCTTCAGGAAAATCACCTCCACCACCCGGAAATTGTTTTCTTATAAAATTAATAGTTGTTTTTATATCACTTGAAAACTCAGATTTTTTTGTTAGGTAATCATCAGATTTATCTCTATAAAAAACACTTGCAGTATTTACGGCTATATTGCTATGTTGTTTTTTTATTTTGTTTAAAACATCCTCAAGTTCAAGTTTAAGATATGAAATTTCATCACCCATTGAGCCTGTTGCATCAACAACAAAAGCAATGTCTGCAATTTTAGGTACATTGCATTTTGCATTAATTCTTATGAAGTTAATTCCATCATGAAATTTTGTTGATTTTTTATAAATGAAAGATTCTCCGTCATACACAACTTTTATTTGTAGTTTTTGGTCTTTATTTTCTTCGTTAAATATGTTTGCCCAAAGTTCAGCTTTCCCTGTATTATCAGTTAAAGA
>JAADEE010000290.1 GCA_013153575.1 Chlorobiota bacterium | reverse complement strand
CCAGAAAATATCATGGTTTATTAATTTGCCCTCTTGAAGATGGAAAAAAACACGTTCTATTATCAACAGTTGATGAAACTATAATTCAGCAAAATAAAGAATTTAGATTAGGTATTCATCATTATCCTGAGAATGTATATTTTCCTCATGGGCACAGATATATTACAAGTTTTGGTTCTACTCCTATACCATCAAAAAAATATATGGTAGGAGGTGTAATTTTAAAAAAAGAACTTTTGCTTTCGCAAGAAGATGAACGCATTTTAATAAAGTACACAATTGAAGATGCACATTCTGCAACAATTTTAAGACTTCAACCATTTTTTGCATTTAGAAACATTCATGAACTTAGTAAAGAAAACATGAATGTTATTACCAAAACAAATGAAATCCAAAATGGAATAAAATACCGGATGTATGAAAATTATCCATTTTTATACATACAAACTTCAAAAAATGGAAAATTTATTACTGCACCCGACTGGAACAAAAATAATCTTTACATAAAAGAAAAAGAAAGAGGTTACGATTATTTAGAAGATTTATTTACAGTTGGCTTTTTCGACATAAATGTAAAAAAAGGAGATGAAATAATATTTTCGGCTGGGTTAAGTGAAGTTAAACCAAAAGGATTACAACAGAAATTCAAAAACGAAATTAAAAAACGTATTCCTCGAAAAAGTTTTGAAAACAACCTTTTAAATTCTGCCCAGCAGTTTTTTATAAACAAAAAAGGTGAAGCACGTATTATTGCAGGATTTCATTGGTATGGTTCTTCTTTCAGAAGGTCATTATTTGCACTTTCAGGCTTAACCCTTTATGATGGCAATACGAAAAAGTTTATTGAAGTTTTAGATGTAATAATAAAACACGTTACAGATAATCCTGAAAAATTTGCAGTTGATATACCTTTACTAATTATAAAATCAATTCAAGAATATGTTTCTTTTGCAGATAATTGTGAGAAAGTTTGGAAAAAATACGGAAAAAACATTCTTAAAATAATTAGAAATATAAAAGCAGGAAAATATCAAGCAGAACTACATGAAAATGGACTTCTTTATATTCCGGAAGATTTAAAAACTTCAACTTGGATGAAAGAAAAAGTTAATGGACAAGCAGTAACCCCGCGTACAGGCTTTGTTGTTGAAATTAATGCCTTGTGGTATAATGCATTACAGTATCTTACATCAGTTGCAGAACTTAACAACAGTAAAACTTTAAAAAATGAAATTAAAGATTTACCCGAAAAAGTTCATCACTTTTTTAATAAAATCTTTATTAATGAAGAAGGTAAATATTTATACGATTTTGTAAATAATGAAGAACAAAATGATGATATAAGACCAAATCAAATTTTTGCAGTTTCATTACCATATTCACCACTTTCTGATAAAATTAAAAAGAATATTTTAAAGAAAACAGAAAAACATTTGCTTACAAAAAAAGGATTAAGAACACTGTCTCCAAAAAATCCAAAATATCAAGGGAAGTATTTTGGTAATGAAAGTCAAAGAAACTATGCAAGACATCAAGGAACAGTTCATCCTTGGTTGATTGCAGAATTTTGCAAAGCTTGGATTAATCTTTACAAAGGACAAGGTTTATCTTATATTGAAAAAATTTATAAAGGCTTTGAAAGTGAAATGAACAGGCATGGTTTAGGAACAATTTCTGAATTATATGATGGCAATCCTCCACATACACCAAACGGAGCAATTTCATATGCCCCAAGTGTTGGAGCTTTGTTAAGAATAAAAATGTTAATTGATGAATGTAAAACAATAAAAGCATGAAAGTATTAATGTTTGGTTGGGAGTTTCCACCGCATATTTCAGGCGGTCTTGGAACAGCAAGTTACGGATTAACAAAAAGTCTTTCAGCAATTGAAGACCTTGAAATACTATTTGTTGTTCCAAAACTATACGGTGATGAAGATGAAGATGTTGCAAAATTAATTGGTGCCGAAGATATAACAGTTAAACATTATAAGAAAACTTTTAAAAACTCATGGGAAGAAAAAGTTAAAACCTTAAAAGGAGATAAAAAATCTTATTCAAAAATTAAAAAATCAGAAATACTTTCAAACCTAAAAAGCATTGAAATTATTGAGGTAAAATCAAAACTTCAACCATATTTATCTATTGAAGAATTTGAAAAATTTCTTAAAGAAAATAACATCTTTGATAAAAACATTAAAATTGACAAAGAGGGAAAGTTATACTATGAAAAAGATGGAGAAGTAAAAGAAATTACTTTCTCAAAATCAGAAGAAGAAACTTATACCGAAGATGGAAAATATAAATTTGAAGGAGGATACGGTCCAAATCTTTTGCAGGAAGTTTATAATTATGCTCGGGTTGCCTCAATAATAGCAAAAGAAAATGACTTTGATTTAATTCATGGGCACGATTGGCTTGCAAATGCAGCAGGAATTGCAGCAAAAGAAGTTTCGGGCAAACCATTAGTTATTCATGTTCATGCTACGGAATACGATAGAGGTGGCGAAGAACGTGTAGATACAAGGGTTTTTGCTCTTGAAAAAGCAGGAATGGATGCTGCCGACAAAATTATTACCGTAAGCAACCTAACAAAAAACACAATTATAAAATATTACGGTGCTGACCCAAATAAAATTCAAACCGTTTATAATGCAGTTGAACCGCAAGAAGCCGAAAAAAACATTTACAAAAAGAATGTAAAAGAAAAACTTGTTACATTTCTTGGAAGAATAACATACCAAAAAGGTCCTGCTTATTTTGTGAATGCAGCAAAAAAAGTATTAGAAAAAACAAATGATGTTCGCTTTGTGATGGCTGGAAACGGAGATATGTTTCATGAAATGATAAGATATGCTGCCGAACTTGGAATAACCGACAAATTTCATTTTACCGATTTCCTTAAAGGAGATGAAGTTACAAAAATGTTTTCGATAAGCGATGTTTATGTAATGCCATCAGTATCAGAGCCTTTTGGGATTTCGCCTTTGGAAGCAATGCGTTCAAATGTTCCTGTAATTATTTCAAAACAATCAGGAGTTGCCGAAGTTATTCAAAATGCAATTAAAATTGATTACTGGGATGAAGATGCTCTTGCAGATGCAATTTATGGTCTTGTAAAATACAATGGAATGGCAAAAATGTTCATTCAAAAATCAAAAAAAGAAGTTGATGAAATGAAATGGGACAAACCTGCAAGAGAAGTTAAAAAAATATATGATTCATTAGTAAAATAAAATTATAACACTAAAAAAATACAAATATGCAACACATTTGCTTATACTTTCAAGTACATCAACCATACAGATTAAAAAGATATCGTTTTTTTAACATTGGTGAAGATAATCAGTATTTCGATGATTTCGAAAATCGTATGCACATGCAAAGAATTGCAAATAACAGTTATTTATACACAAATAAATTGCTTCTTGACCTTATAAATAAACATAAAAACAAATTTAAAGTTAGTTTCTCAATTACAGGATTAGCATTAGAACAGTTTCAAGAATATGCACCGGAAGTTTTAGAAAGTTTTAAAGAACTTGCAAAAACAGGTCAAGTTGAATTTCTTGCAGAAACATATTCTCATTCATTAATTTCATTATATGATAAAGATGAATTTAAATTACAAGTTGAAGAACATGTAAAAGCAATAAAAAAACATTTTGGACAAACTCCTGAGATTTTCAGAAATACAGAATTGATTTATGATAACTTAATTGGAGAAACCATTGCAGAAATGGGTTTTAAAGCCATGATTACAGAAGGAGCAAAACATATTTTAGGTTGGAAAAGTCCAAATGTTTTGTATTACAATGTATTGAAACCTGAACTTAAATTAATTCTTAAAAATTATAAATTAAGTGATGATATTGCATTCCGTTTTTCTGACAAAGGGTGGGATGAATATCCATTAACAGCAAAAAAATATGCATCTTGGATTTCTGATTTAGATTATAAAAACGAAGTTGTAAACCTATTTATGGATTATGAAACTTTTGGTGAGCATCAAAAAGCAGAAACAGGAATTTTTGATTTCTTAAAGGCATTTCCTGAAGAAATTATCAATAACACAAACTTTAAATTTGCAACACCGTCAGAAGTTGCAAAAAAACACGAACCTGTTGCATCAATGAATGTTCCTTATGCAATTTCTTGGGCAGATGAAGAACGTGACATAACAGCATGGCTTGGAAATGAAATGCAAAAAGAAGCATTCCATAAATTATATGCTTTAGCAGGAAAAATGAAGTTCATAAAAAGAGCTGATTTGCAAAAAGCTTGGAGATACCTTCAAACAAGTGATCATTTTTATTATATGAGCACTAAAATTTTGGCTGATGGTATTGTGCATGATTACTTTAATCCATTCAATTCTCCTTATGATGCATTTATAAATTACATGAATGTTTTAAGTGATTTTCAAATAAGAGTTAATGAAGCATATGAACAATTAATTCCTGAAGAACCGGAAGCAATTCTTTCAAAAATTAAAGATTATGAAGAAAAAATTCATGCTCTTTATGTAAAACTTACACAACCTGTTATGATTGAAAGAGTAAAACCTGTTCTTAAAGCAATTGAAAAAGAAAAAGAAGAATTTGTTGCCATTTCTAAAACTAAAAAAGTTGCAAAAGCACTACCAAAACAAAAAGCAAAAAAGGCTTTGCCAAAACCTAAAAAGAAAACAACAACAAAAGATAATTTAACAAAAATTGAAGGTATAGGTCCAAAAATTGCAAGTATATTACAAAATGCAGGAATTAATACTTTTAGTAAATTAGCAAAAACAAAAGCTTCAAAAATTTCTGAAATATTAATAAGTGTTGGCGGAAATGGGTATAAACGTTACAATCCTAAAACTTGGGCAAAACAAGCATCTTTGGCAGAAAAAGGAAAATGGGATGAACTTAAAAAATTACAAGCAAAACTTAAAGGAGGAAAGTAAAAAAATAAAACAAAACCACAATTTCTTAAAATGAAATTGTGGTTTTATTTTTAAAGATTTTGTAAAATTTTAACAACAGAGTTTGTTAAATTTTTAATTGCCATAGGAATATTCCAATTGTCTTTATTGCGAGGTTCTACAGGATTTGAGATTGCACGAATTTGAATAAATTTAACATTCTCAATTAAGCAAACATACGCAACAGCCGCACCTTCCATAGTTTCAACATCTGCATTGAATTTTGCTTTTCGCATTTTTATTTGTTCATAATTTCCTGATGTTGAATTTACAGTTATTCCTTTAACTTCTTTTAATGAAATTAAATTACCTGAAAAATTAGAAATTAACTTTCGGTTTATAAATGGAAACTCATTTTCTTTAATAAAACCTTCATCAAATAAACTTGTAAAATTGTTATTTGCTTCTGTAATTCCAATATCGGCAAATTCATCTTCAACAACATTTACAACATCGCCAACCTTTATACTTTTATTAAAACTTCCACAAATTCCAACATTTATAGCTAAATCATATTCCTTTTTTAAAAGAATTTTAGTTAATAAATAAGTTGTAGAAGGAATACCAATTCCTGAAATTAATACATCAACATTTAAATTTTTATACTTATAACTTTTTAAGTTGTTATTACTTTCTTTCATTAAAGAAAAAAACTCAATAATTTGATTTACTTCAAATTTTGTTGATGCAATAAGCAATATTTCAGAAATTCTTTTCAAAATTTATTTTTAAGTTCTATTTATTATATTTTTACAAAAATATTATAATAAAAAGATAAAACATATTTTAATATGAAAATTATAAGTAAAGGAACAGGAATTGATGAAGATTTTGGATATGTAAGAATTGATAGTTGGAACGATGAAACAACTAAAAAAATAGCTGAACACTATAAAGAAATAATGAAACTTCTTGGTGAAGATGTTGAAAGAGAGGGACTTGAAAAAACACCCGTCAGAGTTGCAAAAGCAATGCAATTTATGACGCAAGGATATAACACCAACCCAAAAGAAATACTCACAAGTGCATTATTTACAGAAGATTACAAAGAAATGGTAATTGTTAAAGATATTGATTTATATTCAATGTGCGAACATCATATGTTACCATTTTATGGAAAAGCTCATGTTGCATATATTCCTAATGGTAAAATTACAGGATTAAGTAAAATTGCCCGTGTTGTTGAAGCATTTTCAAGAAGACTTCAAGTACAAGAACGCTTAACAATGCAAATAAGAGATACAATTGAAGAAACTTTGCAACCTTTGGGAGTTGCTGTTGTTATTGAGGCTTCGCATATGTGCATGAGAATTAGAGGTGTTCAGAAGCAAAATTCTGTAACAACAACATCAGCTTTTACGGGAGCTTTTAATAATGCCAAAACTCGTGAAGAATTTATTCATTTAATTGGAGCAAAATTAATTTAAGAAATAAAAAAGGTCATCTTTTAAAGGTGACCTTTTTTAATAAGCTTTTTTCTTTTTAATTGAATTGGAGTTAAATAAAACTTTTTTAATTATTTCGTCTAAATCATTTAATGAAAATGGTTTTATTATTAAAGCATCAAAGCCTTCTTCTTTATATGTTTCATTAAAATCTTCTGAAAAATCTCGGTTTGTCATTGCAATTATAGGAGTTGCATTTATTGGATAATCAAGATTTCTTCTAATATGCTCCAAAGTTTCAAAACCATCAAACTGAGGAAGTTCTAAATCTAAAATAATCAAATCAATTTTTTCTTTCTTTAAAGATAAGATAACTTCATACCCGCTTTCTGCAATTTTATATTTATAACCAAGCATTTTTAATATCTCAATCATAATTTTTCTTCCTGCAGGAAAACTTTCAGCAAGTAAAATGGTTTTATTTTTTGTAATATTTTTTTTATTCACAATATTATTTTTGCTGAAAACATTATAGCATATTTTATGCCACTAAATTGTTTGTACACTTTACATTACTATACATTCTGTTATGTAAAATTTACACTTGTTTAATGATAGTTTACAATTAATATTTTGTTAATCTTTGTAATTTTAT
>JAADEE010000140.1 GCA_013153575.1 Chlorobiota bacterium | reverse complement strand
CTTTACGGAGAAGAATCATACTTCGTTGATAAAATAACCGATTATATTTCTGAAAATATACTTGATGAGGCTGAAAAAGCCTTTAATCAAACAGTAATGTATGGCAAAGATTCAAAAATTGAAGATATAATTAATGCCGCAAAAAGATTTCCTATGATGGCAAATCATCAGGTTCTTATTGTTAAAGAGGCACAAAACCTTAAACAAATAGAAAAACTTCAATTTTATGCAGAGCAACCGTTAAACTCTACAATTTTAGTTATAAACTATAAGAATAAAACTTTTGATAAAAGAAAGAAAGTTTATAAAGCCATAAAAAAAGTAGGAGTAATTTTTGAATCAAAAAAACTTTATGAAAACCAAGTTGCAAGTTGGATAAATTCATATTTGAAGCAAAAGAAATACTCAATAAATCCTGTATCAAGCAAGTTACTTACAGATTTTTTAGGAACTGATTTAAGCAAAATTTCCAACGAGCTTGATAAATTAATGATTACACTTCCTGAAAATTCAACAATAACACCTGAGCATATTGAAAAAAATATAGGAATTAGCAAAGATTATAATGTGTTTGAATTGCAAAATGCTTTGGGGCAAAAAAATATTTTAAAAGCAAACCGTATTATTAATCATTTTGCAAACAACCCTAAGGATAACCCTATGGTTATGATTATAATTAGCCTTTTTAATTACTTTTCTAAAATTCTTTCATATCATTATACAAAAGATAAAAGCCAAAATAATGTAGCATCAGTTTTAGGAGTACATCCTTTTTTTGTTAAAGATTACATTAATGCAGCCAGAAAATACAATGTTCGCAAAACAGTTGCAATTATTTCATTATTACGTGAATATGATATGAAATCAAAAGGCTATAATAACGTTAGCACAACTCATGGAGATTTACTTAAAGAGCTTGTTTTTAAGATTCTGCATTAAATTTTATTCTAATTTAAATATCATTTTCTTGTCTATTTTTAAGAAGTCTTAATTTTGCAAATAAATTTATTACTTTTGCAATCCTTTTTTCATTAAATATAAAATATGTATCTAACACTTTTTTTAATAATAGTAACATCAGTAGTTTCATTTATGGCTTTCAATAATCTTGAAATGTTCGATAAATTGAAATTTAATGCATATTTAGTTTGGTATAAAAAAGAATATTCAAGGTTACTATCTCATGCACTTGTTCATAATAGTTGGATGCATCTTATTTTTAATATGTATGTTCTTTGGATGTTTGGAGAAATGATTGAACCTGTATTTTCAAGTCCGATTTATTTTCCATACACTTATCAATACGGCAAATTTTTATATGTTTTAATGTATGTTTTAGCCGTTTTGGTATCAGCATTACCATCATTATTTAAAGAAAAAAATAATCATTACTATAATTCTGTCGGGGCATCAGGAGCAGTTTCAGCAATTGTATTTACAACAATTCTTTTAGCACCAACAATGCCACTGGGAATAATTTTTATTCCAATTAGATTGCCGGCATATATTTTTGGCTTATTGTATCTTGCATACACATTTTACATGAGTAAACAAAACAAAGACAATATTGCACACGAAGCACATTTTGCAGGTTCAATTTTTGGACTTGTTTTCCCACTAATTTTAAACCCAAACTTAATTGAAAACTTTATATATCAAATAGCAAATTAATAAAATTAACAGATATGCAAAAAAAGAAAATAGTTATAGCACTTGGCGGAAACGCTTTGTTAAGAGGCAATCAAGCCGGAACAATTGAAGAACAAGAACAAAACACTTATGACACGCTTAAAAATATTATTCCTTTTATTAAAGAAGGACATGATGTAATTTTAAGTCATGGAAATGGTCCACAAGTAGGAAATATTTTAATGAGAAATGATGCTGCCGCAGAAAAATATGACATACCACAAATGCCGCTTGATATTTGTGTAGCAGACTCGCAAGGTGGAATAGGTTATATGCTTGAAAAAACTTTAAGAAATATTTTAACAGAAGAAGGTATTGAAAAAGACGTAGTTACACTTGTAACTCAAACAGTTGTTAGTAAAGATGACCCAGCTTTTCAAAATTACACAAAACCTGTTGGTAAAATTTACGACAAAGAAACTGCCGATAAATTAGCAGCAGAAAAAGGATGGATTTTTAAACCTACGCCTAAAAAAGCGGGAGGTTACAGACGTGTTGTACCTTCGCCAAATCCAACAGATATTTTTAACCTTAAAACTATTGAAGCCATTACAAATAGTGGCGGAATTGTAATTGCATCAGGTGGTGGCGGTATTCCTGTTTATTTCGATGAGAATAATAAAATTGTCGGTTTAGAAGCTGTTATTGATAAAGATAAAGCAAGTGCTGTTTTAGCTTCAAAAATTAATGCTGATGAATATTACATTTTAACAGATGTACCATATGTTTACATTAATTTTAATGAACCAAATCAAGAAAAATTAGAATATTTAAGTAAAGCTGATGCTGAAAAATATATGGCAGAAGGTAAATTTGGTGAAGGAAACATGGCACCAAAAATTCAAGCTTGTTTAAATTTTGTTAGTAATGGTGGTAAAAAAAGTGTAATTACCGAAGCAACAAAACTTACCGACAAAAGCTACGGAACAAAAATAACATTAGAATATGAAGATTAATTTTTTCTAAATTTTATAATCTTCATTTAATTCTTTGCCAAAGTTCTGAACTTTGGCAAAGTTATTTTTAGGCAAGTTTTTCTATCTTTGTAAAAAAATAAGATTAATGAATTTACAACAAAGAATAAATGCATTCGTAAAACTTGGAGATGCAATACTAAAAAATAAAGAAGCATTAAAAAAAGGCAAACAAAACCCTTGGTTTACTGAAAGTAACCTTGAATATGCTTTAACCGAAATTGCAAATTCATTAAGTAAAGAAAATCTTGAAAAATGGACTTCAATGTATCCTGCTTTGCAGAACGAACAGGAAGCAAAAAGACTTGGAGTTATTACTGCCGGAAATATTCCATTAGTTGGCTTTCATGATTTTTTGTCGGTTTTAATTAGCGGAAATAAATTTGTTGGCAAGTTATCTTCAAAAGATGATAAATTAATGCCGGCTGTTATAAAACTTCTTCTTGATATTGAACCAAGGTTTAAAGATTATATTTTTATTTCAGAAAATAAATTAGAAAATTTTGATGCAGTAATTGCAACAGGAAGCAATAATTCTGCACGATATTTTGAGTATTATTTTGGTAAATATCCTCATATTATTCGTAAAAACAGAAATTCAGTTGCTGTTTTAACAGGAAATGAAACAGATGAAGAATTACAACTTCTTGCCGATGATATTTTCTTATATTTTGGACTAGGTTGCCGTAGTGTTTCAAAATTATTTTTGCCTGACAATTATGATTTAGATAATATTTTTAGAAACTCATTGAAGCATAAAGAAATAATAAATCATAATAAATATGCAAATAATTACGACTATAACAGAGCAATTTATTTAATGAACTTAACAGAGTTTAAGGACAATGGAATTATGCTTATGAAGGAAGATATTAATATGGCTTCTCCTGTTTCTGTTGTTTATTTTGAGAACTATTCTAAAATTGAAACTGTTAAGCAAAGGCTTGAAATTGAAAAAGATAACATACAATGTATAGTTGCTAATGAAGGCGTAATTTCTAATGCAATTCCTTTTGGAGAAAGCCAAAAACCACAACTTTGGGATTATGCAGATAATGTTGATACTATTGAGTTTTTGCTTAGTTTATGAAAAGAATTATTCTCTACGTCTAAACTCAGCACAAACAATAGCTGTTGCAATTGAAGCATTTAAAGATTCTGATTTTGAAGAGTTTGATGAATAATTAGGAATATGTATTTTTTTTGAAATGTATTTTTGTAAATCATCGGAAATACCTTTGCCTTCATTTCCAATTACAATAATTCCATTTTTGCTAAGTTCAGTTTTGTAAATATTCTCACCTTCAAGGAAGGTACCATAAATTTTATGTTTAGTTTTTAATTTATCGAAGAAATTTTCAGCATTTACATAATGAACTTTTACACGTCCAATTGCCCCCATACTTGCTTGAATAACTTTTGGATTAAAAGCATCAACAGTATCTTCGGTACAAACAATGTTTTTTATGCCAAACCAATCGGCAGTACGAATTATTGTCCCGAAATTTCCGGGATTTTGAATATTGTCGCAAAAAATAACTAATTCATTTTCAATATCTTTAAAGTTAATTGTGTAATTTGGTATTTCAAAAATTGCAACAGTATCAACAGGAGTTTTTAAGTTTGTTATTTTTTTTATTTCAGATTGTGTTGCATAAATAAGTTCAGAATTTATAGATGTTTTCTTTTCAAAATTTTCATTACAAGTAATAATGCAATTAGTTTTTATGCCTGTTTCAATTAGGTCGGAAATAATTTTTTGTCCTTCGGCAATGAAAAAAGCATGCTTTTTGCGATATTTTCTTAATTTTAACGAATTAAATAGTTTAATTTTGCTTTTTGAAATCATTTTATTTTATAATTTATGATTTAATGTGTAATTGCTAAACTAATAACAGCTTAAAACAAATAAACATTAAAAAATGCGGTTTCGCAAGTTAAAACAAATAAAATACAAATATATAATTTTCATAATTCCTTTTATGTTGCTTTTTTCTTGCAATGTAACTAAGAATATTAATAAAGATGAAAAACTTCTTGTTAAAAATAAAATTAAAATAAATCATGCTTCAAAAAATAAGAAGAAATTAGGTTTTGAAAAATATGAAATTGCCCAAATAATTACTCCTAAACCAAATAGTAAAATTTTATTTTTACCTGTTAAAATGTGGATATACCAATTATATACCGATGAACAGGTGAATGAAAAAATGAAAAATAAAAGAAAAAAGAAACGTAAAAAAGAACACTGGACAAGGAGAGTAGGAGAGCCACCTGTGTATTTTTCAGTAAATGATGAATATAAAAATCCAAGAAAAATAAGAGTTTTTTTAAGAAATAAAGGATATTACTCATCATCTGTTAAAATTGAAAAAAAGCAATATAGAAATTATTTTCAAGAAGTACTTTTTCCTATTTCTAAATCTGTTTGTAATAATAAAAAGCTAAATGATATTAAATATTTTCCCGGAAAGTTTTTTATTAATTCATTATGCAAAGTATCTGCAAATAGCAAAAATAAAATTTCAGTAAAATATATAATTGAAACAGGTAATGCACATAGAATTGATAGTGTAAAATATAATATTGAAGATAAAAATCTTGAAAAAATTGTATTAAAAGATAAGGATAAAACACTTTTAAAGAAAGGAAAAAGACTAGATGTTATACTTCTTGAAGATGAACGCAAACGTATTTCTGCAAAATTGAGAAATTCAGGATATTACACATTTTCAAAAGATTATATTTATTTTTCGGTTGATACAATAGGTAAAAAAGAATTAGCTAATATAACCATTAATATTCTCACAACATCAGACCAAAATAAAGATAACAAAATAAAAAAGCATATTGTAAAGAATGTTTATATTTATCCGAATTTTAAACTTGATGAGGCTTTAGTTAATAAAGATGATTATTTTAAAAATCAAGATACTCTTGAATTTTACACAAAGGATAATAAAAAATATAATTTAATATATAAAGATGTACAACGTATAAATAAAAAAGCAATTGTAAGAGGTTTAGATGTAGCATCAGGAGATTTATATAACCTTAAAAAGATAAAATCAACTTATAAGCACCTAGCATCATTACCGATTATACAAACGGCAAATATTACTTTTCATCCATCAAAAAAAGAGAAGAAAGATAGTATAATGTCTGATTCTTTAGAATATATTGATTGTGAGATAAGACTTTCACAGGATAAATTGCAAAGTTATCAAATTGCAGGTGAGGTAACAAATACTTCAAGGAACTTTGGTTTTGCAAGTAGTTTAAATTATACCCATAATAACTTTTTTAGAAGAATGGAAGTTCTTGATTTAAAATTTAATGTTGAGTTTAGGCATTTAACAAAAAATCCTGATTATGAATTTGAAGTATCCGACCAATTGTTTAACAGTCGAAAATATGGTGCCGAATTTAACATAAACTTTCCAAGACTTTTTTTTCCTGATATTTTTAAAACTCTTTTTAAAAACAGTAATGCAAAAACAAATATTTCAGGAAATTTTAATTATACTGAACGACCTGATTATACTTGGGCAATTGCAGGAGGAACGTTTGGTTATAACTGGGAGTCAACAAGTTCTATACGTCATTATTTTTTACCGTTAACTGCTGATTATTTTTATAAGATAGAAAATTATTTGCCCGATATAATTGATAATAGAAACTATGATGATAGATTTATTTTAGGAGGTTCTTATAAATTTGTTTTTAATAACCAATATTCAAGAAAACAGAAAGACCATTTTTTTATTACTGCTTACACAAAAATTGCAGGAAACTCAATTTATGCTGTAAATAATTTGCTGGGAAATGAAAAAAACGAAAATGGCAATTATACATTTTTTGGAAATGCTTTTGCACAGTTTGTTAAAGCATATATTGATGCAAGATATTATAAATCATTAGGAACTTATAAAAATAATGCTGTTTTTAGGATTTTTGCAGGAGCTGCATTACCATACGGAAATTTAAATGTAATTCCGTTTAACGAACAATTTTTTTCAGGAGGTTCAACAGGATTGCGTGCTTGGGATGAACGTTCATTAGGACCGGGTTCATATGTTGAAGAGATACCAGACCAGTTTTTTTACCAAAAAGGCGATATTAAATTTGAGGCAAATGTTGAATACCGAAAAAAAGTATTCAAAAAAATAGAAACAGCAGTTTTTGTTGATGCAGGAAATGTTTGGGCAATTAATAGTGAGGATACAAGAGAGGGAGCATTATTTGAATTTAATGATTTTTATAAAGAAATAGCAATAGGAACAGGTTTTGGAGTTCGTTATGATTTTGGTTTTTTTATAATAAGGGTAGATATAGGTATGAAACTAAGAAACCCTGCATTGCCATTAGGTAATAGGTGGCTGTCATATAACGATTTCTTTACATATGAAAACATGAAATTTAATATAGGAATAGGTTATCCTTTCTAAATAAACTTTTCTGCTAAATTTGTTAAATAAATAAATTCTTCAACACTAAGTTG
>JAADEE010000093.1 GCA_013153575.1 Chlorobiota bacterium | reverse complement strand
CCAGCTGATGAAAATATTGAAGAACTAGACAAACAAATTAAAGAAGCCGAACAACAAATCTGAAAATTATCATCTACAATCAAAGATTTCAATAAATTATGTGAATTCTATGCAAAAAATCTAGAAAAATTTTTTCAAAAGAAGATAGACAAACAAATTAGGTATCAAAATATTCAGAAAATCAATAAAAAACAGGCTGCCAAACTAAACTTAAAGTCAAAAATAGAATGAAGAAAATTAGTTTTATATTACAGATATAGACATAAATTTGAATTAGTTGATGTTTTTGAATTTTCTATAATTTACTGGATTTTAAACAAATATATTGGTGGATGATATTCAAGAGTTTTTGACCAATTAGTAGTAGTTTCTAGAGAACTATTTAACTTCCCATATAAAATCTTAAAACAAATCGACCCTGAATATATTTATTTGCCAGTACAATGAGAAGACTTTAAAAAACTTAATATTTGATGAAATTTTTTACATTTGGGAATGTGAAATGCAAAAGAGTCAGAAGAGTATTTTTCAATTCCTATCATAAACAATGCAATAGACTTATTTGAAGAAAAAAAACCTAACAAATTTATAAAATGAAACTTTGGTTATTGCTGGGATGACCCTATTTCTATGCAAGACAACAGATTTAAAAGAAATAAGTGAAATGAAGGAAACATTTTGAATTTAATGAAAGAAATTTTAGAATCAGTTCAAAAATTAGAAGAAGTTATGTTAGACTAATTTAGTCGTAAAACATAACTTTTCCCATCCGTAAAAAATTTATCATAAGAAAAATTATCTCAATTTTCAATAGGACTAACCCATTGGATTTTTTTATATTTTCAAATCTTACCTGTAGAAAATAGCTTTTTAAAAAAATATTCTCTTTCTTTATCAATATCAGGATCTATTTTATGAGTTAGTTTCCATTTAATTCCATCATCATAAACTGCACATCCCACAAAAATATGATACTTTTTCCGCACCAAACCTGTATCCCAAATTCTTATATGATGTCTAAAAGCCAATTTTCAATCTTGTTTTTGAAATCAAAAAACTTGAGTCTTACCATTCCAAAAAATAGGCAACATAGGAGCCGTCTGATAATTCTTCCCATCATAAGCAGCAAGAATCAGTCTTTTAAGTGTTCTTGGATTTAATTCATCTGCTGGTTCAAATCCAGCTTTTAAAAACAACCTTACCAATTCTGATCTATCTTTTACCAAAAAAACAAAATTTATTGGTTCAGTTTTTCTTCAAAAAACCGTAGTAGTGTATTTTAAACTTTTATTTTCATTAAAGTATCAAGTTAAGGATTGAATCGAAATTAATCAAGTAGACAAGTTAGACACATAATTAAAATTATGAAAATATCTAAAAAAGAGTCAAAATAAAGTGAAAACTAATAAACTAGCTAAAAAGAATTTTAGTCAATTAGGTAAATTAAACATTGTCAGTAAAATTTAGAAAATCAAAAAAACTTACAATATTTATTTCCGAAACAGCTTTATTTACAGTTTTATTAAAATATACTAAGTATTTGTTTTTAGCTTTTACCTTTTGTAGTCAATTAATTTCTCTTTCAAAATTTTCTTCATTTAATTCATAACATACCTGAATAGCTAAATCCAGTTCCTCTACTATAAAATCTACTTCATAATTATTTTGCTTTAGATAAAAAACAGATTTATATTTTTGTTTTAAATGATTTAAAATTATATTTTCAAATCTATACCCATAATTTTCAATAAGATAAATATTATTATAACCTACATCATACAAAAAAAATTTTTTTCATTGTTTTACTAAATTAAGAACTTCATGTACAAAAAATATTTCTCTTAAATACTCTAAATAATTGTAAATAGTCTGCTTTCAGATTTTAATTCATTGGGATTTAAGATCATTAAAAACCTTTTGGACACTAAATTCCTTAGATACTGAATACAAAATCCTTTTAATCAGATATTTTATCACATATTCATTTTCTATTCCATACCTTTCCAATAAATCTTTATATAACAAAATAGTGAAATATTGATTTATCAAATCCAACTTGGTAACTTCATTTTCAGCTAATGCTATTTCTGGATATCAACCAAATTTTAAATATTCTACAAATTTATTTTTTAATAATCATAACTGTTGTTCAGTATAAGATTTCACATCAACTCATTTAAAATACAAAAATTCCTTAAAATTTAGAGGAAAAACTTTTACATCTATAGTTCTTCCTCTAAAAATAGTCGAAAGTTGAGAGGATAAAAGTTTAGAATTAGAACCTGACAAAAAAATTTTAAATCCCATATTAAATAAATACATCACAACTTTTTCAAAATCTTTTAACTCTTGAATTTCATCAAAAACAAAAAATGGAGTTTTATCCGGGTATAATAAATAAAAATCTTCTAAAAGTTTCTCTACATTAAATTCGTTATCCAAAAAACTAGTAAAATCAACAAAAACTACCTGTTCTAATTGGATTTTTTTATCTTCAATAAGTTCTCTTAAGATATAAAACATAAAATATGTCTTACCTGCCCTCCTAGGTCATACAAAAGTAATAATTTTATTAAGTTGTAAATATTCATAATTAAAAGGAATATCTCTCTTTAAAGGCGAAACTTTTTTCAACTTTTCCTGTCAGTTTAAAATAAGTCTTTTATAATCCATTAAATAAGACATTATTTATATAAATCTGTCTTATTATATAAGACTATTTTAAAAAAACAAGTTAATTTTACTTTCTTACCATCATCACCAATACCAAAATCACAAAGCCTACCCAATATCCCCCAGCTACATCAGAAAAATAATGAACATTTAAATAAATTCTACTTAATCAAATCAAAAAAATAAAAAATAAAAACATCACAATTATATTTACTTTCTCATTCCAATACTTTTGTTTACTCGCAAAATACAAAGCCAACAAACCATAAAAAAACATGGCTATACTAGCATGAAAAGAAGGAAAAGAATAAGAAAGCTCGGTATACAAAGATAATTCAGGCCTATGTCTAGCAACTATGAGTTTGGTAAAAAATACTATTAAAAAAACAAAAAACAATCCTAAACTTCACCTTACAAACCAAATTTTATCTTCTTCCTTTAAAAACAAAATCCACAACAAAAACAAAATTAAAATAGTTGATAAATTTCCCCAGAAACTAAAAAACAAAGCTACCTTCTCAAAACTTGGATTATAATAGTAAGCCATTAAGTTAGACATTGCAGTGTCTATATGTCCAACTAAAGGATTTGAATACCAAGCTTTTGCAAATCAAATATAAGAAAAAAATAAATAAACCAATGAAAAAATAATTAATAAAACCACAACTGAAGATAAAGAAAAACTAAGTAATACTTTTTGAATTGACACTGGCAAGAATCAAATTAACCACCTTAAAAATTGTTTTAAAAACAAGTAAGTTTTTTTTCAAAATTGTATTAAGAAAAACCTTAAAATCATAAACAAAACAACAATAAACACAAAATACAACAATAAAATATGAAATTTATCCATCCAATGAACAGCTGAAGAAAATGAATAACCAAAAACATATCAAATTAAAAAATATACACAAAACCAAATTAAAATTCACAAGCCATTCCAAAAAATAAACTTTTTAGAAGGTAAATGAAAAACACCCGCCAAAAAAGTAATAATTTCTTTAATTCAAGGAATCAACTTACCTAACAATAAAAAACGACCTTTATATTTTTCTACAAATTTTATACCTTTTTTAAAATATTCAGGTTTTAAAAACCAAACACCATCTTTTAATACTTTCTTTCAAGCTTTTAATCAAAGAAAATAATTTAAACTAGAACCCAAAAAATTTCATAAAACTGCAACAAAGAAAACTATCCAAAAGTTAAAAAAAGCCTGACTTACTCAAGCTCAAGCTAAAACCAACAATAAAGTTCCTGGAAACAAATAACCAATTCAAACTAAAGGCTCCAAGAAAGTAAACAAAAATAAAGTAAAGTAAAACATCAGCATAAAAGTCTTCTAATACTAAATCTTAATCTCATATTTTTTTATCAGTTCTTCATATTTTACTCCTGTAATTTTTGAAATATCATTCAACATACTTTTTGAAGTTTTAGGAGGAAATTCCTTATGAAAAGCTACTGTCAAACGATATCAGTTAAGTTCATACCTTTCATGACTACCTCTTGTTCTAATTTTTACAAATCAAAAATCTCTTAGAATTTTCACAATTTGTTTATATGTTAATGGCATTGGTAATTTGAAAATAACATAAACATTTTTTCTATATTTTTAACGGGTCTTTCTTCTTTAATATCTAACAAAATTTCATTAGCTTGTTTCATTGCTTCTTGTAAAGTGTCTCATACTGCATAAATTATTTCCTTATCAGCTTGTATCCTAATTCAAACTTGTCCATTATCTTCAAAGAAAAATTGAACATCATACATATCAAAATAGTAAAAAAATAAAATTTATTCATCCAAAATAACATCCAAAACTATTCTTGACCAAGGCTCTACGTCAATATCTGGATTTTTTAAAATTTCTTTAGCTTCTTGTGGAGTTACAAATTTACCAGAAGCTAACTCACCTTTATCAATTTTCACATCATCAGTTTTTAAATCCACCACATAAGCCAATCCTAGATGTACTTTACCAACATCATTTGTATCATCATTGATATAACCAATAAGTTCAACTTTTTCTATATCTGAAGGACTAATTCCTACTTCTTCTTCAATTTCTCTTAATAGAGTTTCCAACAAAGGATTCTCAGTATCTTTTACATCTTCTTCAATATGCCCCCCTACACCAAAAGAAACTTTATCATAAAGTCTTGCTTCTCAAACTTCCGAGTTTTTACCTCATCTTTGATACATAAACAACCTTCAATCTTTTGTTCTTAAAATTCCATAAGGCAAAGGTTGTTTGTAGTTTACATCTTCTTCTGCTAAGCCTCTTTTCATATACTCAAAATTTTTTAAAATTATATCCTCAAAATTAAATTCTGAAGTATAAAACCCTGTTTGTCTTGGATAATTTTCAAACAATTTATCAACATTTACCACCATAATATTTCTTTCCATTTTATTCATTTTCGTAAGATTTAAGTTTTAAAGTATCAATAAATAATTTGTTAGACAAGTTAGACAATATAATGTCCACTTTTGTATCTGTGGTAACAAAGGCTATTTTCTTTAAATTGTCTAAATGAATATCTAAGTTGTCTCAACTTATAATCAAATCAATATCATTTCAAACTCTTTTTAATCTAGAACCAAAAATAAAAATTTCTATTCAATATTTTTCAGCATAATCTAAAGCTTTTTTCAAAAATTCAGCTTCATCAGGAAAATAAACAAATTGTTTATAGTTTTTCGTAGTAAGTTTCAACATTTTCAACTATTTTGGAAAGTAAAGGTAAAAAGTTATTTATCTGATTTATCACAAATCCAGTATCTGCATCAATATATTCATGGGCTAGCTTATTTCTAAGATTTTTCAAATCAGCCAAATTAGCAACATCATCTATTAGTCATTTTTTCACAACAAACAAACTTAATTGCCTATTTGTAGGATGAGTTTCCTCCATATTTTCTATCATATAAATTGTTCTGAAAACCTGATTAAATAAATAATCCACCACCCTCGCAAACCTATCAAAATAAGCATCCACCGGCTCCAAATCTTCATAAGAAACCAATTCATCCAAATTTAGTCTTTTAATATGATTATAAGAACTTTCCAAAGCTTGAAATTGTTTATTAAGTGTTTCAATTTGTTTTTTTAAAATATTTTTCATAGGTTTTTTTAAATAGTAAAAATTTTTTTATTTCTCAAATTTTAATCTTTTATAAAACAGATTCTAAAACAAGTTCAGAATGAGCTAAAATCTTCTTTTCTAATCTCTCTTTTACTCTTCAACAAACATACTTTTACTTCTATATTGCAAAGCCTCCAAAATATGTTGTTTTTCAATATTTTCTGAATCATCCAAATCTGCCAAAGTTCTAGCTAATTTAATAACTCTATGAATTGCCCTTGCAGATAAGGATAAATTTTCTGCAGCCTGTTTCAATACCTGTCTAAGCTCATCACTAAGTGGACAATATTTGTCTATAAGTTTTGCATCCATTTGACTATTGAAATTAATTTTTTCATTTTTAAACCTAGCTTTTTGTCTTTCCCAAGCTTTGACAACTTTTTGTCTAACTTGCTGAGAAGTTTCTTGTTGTTCTTTGGATAAAATTTTGTCAATTTTTTGTCTAGGAACTTCTAGTAAAATATCAAATCTATCAAGCAAAGGACCTGAAATTTTTCATTGGTATTTTTTTATCTCATTTAATGAACAAGTACAAGGTTTTTCTGGGTCTTGATAGTATCAACATTTACAAGGATTCATAGCAGCAACAAACATAAATTTTGCAGGATAAGAAGTACTACCAGAAGCCCTACTAATTACAATTTTTTTGTCTTCCAAAGGCTGTCTTAACACTTCCAAAACCTGTCTTGGAAACTCTGGTAATTCATCAAAAAACAAAATTCAATTATTAGCCAAAGAAATTTCACCAGGTTGTAATCAACTTCCACCTCAAATTATACTTACAGCTGAAGCAGTATGATGCACTACCCTAAAAGGTCTAAAATTTATAATTGGTTGGTCTTTTGATAAAAGTCATTTTACAGAGTAAATCATTGAAGTTTCTAAAATTTCATTATCCTCCATTGGAGGTAAAATTCATTTAATAGCTTTTGCTAACATTGTTTTTCAGCTTCCAGGAGGTCATATCATAAGTAAATTATGCATTCAAGCAGCAGCTACCATCAAAGCTCTTTTTTGTAAAAAATTTCACTTAATATCTGCAAAATCTATTTCATAGCTTAAATCAGGCTCCACTTCTTTAAAATCTGCAAATATAGGTTCTGCCTGGTTTGATAAAATTTGTAAAACTTCTTGTAAATTTTTAACAGGAATAATTTTTACATCAGGTATAAAACTAGCTTCCTGCGCATTTTCTTCTGGAACAAAAAAATATTCAAATCATTGTTTTTTACCTTCTAAAACTACTGGAATTACTCATTGAATAGGCTTAATTTCTCAATCCAAACCTAGTTCTCATACAAAAATAGATTTACTTGTCCAACTTGTGTCTAAATTGTCTAAAACTAATTTTAAAATACTGATAGCAATTGGTAAATCATATCTATTTCAAGATTTTTTAATATTTGAAGGAGAAAGATTGATTACAA
>JAADEE010000226.1 GCA_013153575.1 Chlorobiota bacterium | reverse complement strand
AATATATACAGCAGAACCAAATCTATCTCCTTCTTCTCCGTCAGATGGTAATAATTTAATTGTTTCGGTCATGTTTTCCCATCCGTTAGTAGGTTTTTCATAAATATACACAGAGCCACTACTAGATGCATGAGATGCTCCAACAACAATTGTATTATTTAAAATGTCAACTTTATAACCAAACCAATCATCATATACTGGGTCAGAAGGTCTAAGTATTGCTGTTTCTGTCATGTCTTCCCAACCTGTTGCTGGTTTTACAAATACATAGGCCGATCCACTATTTATTGTTTCAGCATTACTATTTCTAGCTCCAATTACTATAACATCTTCAGATATTCTAGCATGATTGAAATAATCAGAAGACATACCATTTGATGCTGTTAAAATTGCTACTTTTTCCCATTCAGATCCATTGTAATGTAAAACAAAGGCTCTTCCTCTATTATTATCATATCCTGATGATCCAATAACGGCGTAGTTACCATCAATATCAATAGCAGAGCCGTACAATTGATTGTCCAATATTTCATTAGGAGTTGTTTTGTCAATTTCTTCAAGTTCTTGAGCGTTTGCATGGTATAGAGTAATAAACAACCCTAATAAAAGTAAAGCTTTTTTAATCATAATTTTTATTTTAATTTGTTGGTATAATGTTATTAATCCCGGCTTTAAATAATATAGCCGGGATTAAATGTTTTTATTGATAATCTTTAACTGTTTCTATAAGTTCCGGAAGAGCCATTCCAATTTTCTCTAAGTATTCAATTTTTGGAACCCCATTTTTTGTCCATCCTCTTCTTTTATAAACAGCATCTAATAATTTTTCATATTGATCTTCTCTGTATTTTCGTAAGATTGCAACTTTCTCAGTTGTAGATTTTCCTGTAGGATCAACTCCAACTAAATCTTTAAGTTGCCCATCATATCTTTCTTGTCTCGATTCGTATTCTTCATTTGTTACAGGTCCTGCAGCTCTGTATGGCTGAGCATCATGTTCTCTTGTTCCAAATCCCATTCTTAAATTAAATATTCTTTGGAAGTTGTAAACACGTTCTGATTGAAGTATCATTTCTTCTTTGCTAAAATCTTTGCCTGTAACAGCAGTGTAAATTTTAACATAGTTATCAACATGTTCAGGCACTTTTGCAGGTTCATCGGTTTCTGCATTATTTTGTGGTTCAATATCATTCCATGGTAATTTACATAAGCCTTGTAATCCAAACCAAGTTCTAAAAATTGGGAAATAATGTAATGCTTCTGCTTTATCTTCAAAAGTTGGTATTTGATTATTTACCATATCCATAAAAATTAACCAAGCTTCATCATGTTGAGGGCCTTTGTTTGTCATTGCATATCCGCCTTGTTGTGCTAATGATTCTTTCGAAACATATTGCGAATATTCCAATCCTTTATTTTCCATTCCTATATCTTGCATAAATTTAGGATCACCCCAACCTTGTTCTGCAAAATATTGTTTTAGTTTGCGTACTCCTTGTCCTGCAATTTTACCAAATCCTTCTCCTTTTGCTACTTGGTGCAATAATTCCATTGCTCCATCTTCATTTCCAAAATTAAGTTTAATTCCTCCTGTGCGTTCTTCATTAAGAATACCATTTTCATAGCATTCCATAACAAATCCCATAATTGTACCCCATGAAATTGTACAAATTCCATAAGTATCACAATAGAAGTTAGCTTCAATTGTAAATTCAGGATTGAAAATTCCCATTATTGAACCTAATGATGCTGCTGTTTCATATTCAGGACCTTCAACTAAAACTTTTTGCCCTGCGTAAGGACCTGTTCTTAGTTCGTAATTGTCAACACCTTTTGCACATGACATGTTGCATCCTATCCAACATCCATCAGGCATGTTTTGTGTAAAATATGAACGATAAACATCTGAGTGAATTTTATCAGCTTTTTTACTTGCTCCAAATTTAAAGTTGTTAACAGGTAATAAATCATAATCATTCATGATATTTGTAAGATGGGCAGTACCTTTTGATTTCATTTGATTTTGCTCTTCATCATATTTCATTTCGGCATTAAACTTTTTACCTTTTTCTCTAATTGTTGCTAAATCTACAACATTGTTTAAATTACCTTTTACTCCGGGTACTTTTGCAACAATTGCTTTGATTTTTTTGTCTCTGAAAACAGTACCTATTCCTCCACGTCCTGCTTGTTTTAGTCTTACTTCTTTTCTTTTTACATCAAAAAAACTAAAATTAAGCATTCCTATTAAAGAATGGTCGGCTGCTGAACCTGCTGAAACTACAGCAACATTTTTTCTGTCTTTTTCATCGTCGGCATACATTTCTGTAAGCTGAAGAGCAAGTAGGTGGCTATCATCTGCTTCTGCAGGAGCTTCACAAATTGAAACTTTATGGTTTACTCCATCAATAAAAATAATAACATCTTTATCTGATTTTCCTTGAAGCTCAATAGCATCAAAACCACTAAATTTTAAAAATGGACCGAAATAACCTCCAACATTACTATCCATAATTGAATGAGTTTGAGGAGATAATGTAACAACCAAAGATTTACCTGTTCCTGAATATTGTGTAATTCCGCAAAGAGGTCCTCCGGAAATAATTATTTCATTTTCAGGATCATTCCATTTTGTTTCAGGAGTAATTGCATCCCAAAGGTAACGTAAACCGTAACCTTTTCCTCCAACAAATTTTTCTTTCATTTCAGCAGGAACATCTTTTTCTTTTATTTCTTTTGTTCCAACATTTATGTATAAGGTTTTGTCAGAATATCCTTTGTCTAATGGAGTATGTTTGTAACTCCATTCTTTTAATAATTTGTGTTTATTTCTTAACTCTTCGTAGTTCATATTTTATTATTTTATAGGGTGTTAAATTATTTTTTTTATTTCTGCAAAAATACAAATTTATATTCTGTATTTTGCATATAAAACAATTAAAATCAATATGTTGTATTTTGCATATCGTGTTGCTTTTTTACATTTATTGAAACTCAATAAGTTATATTGTTAAATAATTTATAAATTTGTTTTTTAACTTGTAATGTTATTTATTTAGCATAACGTATTAGTATATAAAAATGACTTTTGAGGAAATAAAAGAAAAATTAAAATATAATATCGTAGGAATTGCCGGAGCCGGAGGATTAGGTTCAAATTGTGCGGTTTCACTTGCTCGTTCAGGAATAGGAAAATTGATTATTGCAGATTTTGATGTTGTAAGTGAAAATAATTTAAACAGACAGTATTATTTTTATGAGCAAATTGGACAAATAAAAGTTTTTGCATTGAAAGATAATATTGAAAAAATAAATCCTAATGTGCAAGTTGAAATCCATAATGTTAAGGTTAATGAAGAAAATTTAACAGATATATTTGCAAATTGTGATGTAATTGTTGAAGCATTTGATGATGCAAATGCAAAACAAATGCTAATTGAAACTGTTCTGTTAGAATTCCCGGAAATCCCTGTAATTTCAGGAATTGGAATGGCAGGTTTTGGAAATAATAATTCATTAAAAAGCAGACAAATAGATAATTTGTATATTTGTGGTGACGAAAAATCAGAAGTTTCTGAAGAAAATCCACCACTTGCTCCAAGGGTTAATATTGTTGCAAATATGCAAGCAAATTTAGTTTTGGATATTTTGCTTAATAATTAAATTTATAATATTCATAATAATGACAATAACACTTAATAATAGAACAGAAAGTTTTAAACTTGAAACATATACAATTAAAGAATTATTAGCTGAAAAGAAATTTACTTTTAAAAATTTAGTTATAAAAGTTAATGGAAATTTAATAAAAAAAGATAAATATTCAGAAACAAAGGTGAAAGATGGTGATAAAGTAGATATAATTCACATGATTAGTGGAGGATAATTTGTTATAAGTTGTAAAAGTTTCTTATTTGAAATAAATTAAAAAATGATAAAATGAAAGACATAGATATAGCAAAAAAAGTAAAGTTAAAACATATAAATAAAATTTCGGAAAAATTAGGAATTGATAATGAAGTAATTGAAACTTACGGAAAATATAAAGCAAAACTTCCATTAGATTTAATTGATTTAGAAAAAGTTAAGAAAAGTAATTTAATACTTGTTTCTGCAATTTCACCAACTCCTGCAGGAGAAGGAAAAACAACAATCTCAATTGGTTTATCGGAAGGACTAAACAGATTAGGTAAAAAATCAACTGTGGTTTTAAGGGAACCTTCGCTTGGTCCTGTTTTTGGAATTAAAGGCGGTGCAACAGGTGGTGGATATTCGCAAGTTTTACCTATGGAAGATATAAATTTGCATTTTACCGGTGATTTTGCAGCAATTGAAAAAGCTCATAACTTGCTTTCTGCAATTATCGACAATAACATACAAAGCAAAACAAATTCATTAAACCTTGATCCTAGAACAATTTCATGGAAAAGAGTTGTTGATATGAATGATAGAGCTTTACGACATGTTGTTGTTGGGTTGGGAGGAACAACTTCAGGCATACCTCGTGAAACAGGTTTTGATATTACAGCAGCATCAGAAGTTATGGCAATTCTTTGTCTTGCAGATAATTTAATGAACTTAAAAGAAAGGCTTGGCAATATTTTTATAGGTTATACTTTTGATAAGAAACCTATTTATGCTCGAGATTTAAAAGCTGAAGGTGCAATGACTGCACTTTTAAAAGATGCAATAAAGCCAAACCTTGTTCAAACTATTGAGGGAAATCCTGCAATAATTCATGGAGGACCATTTGCGAACATTGCACAAGGCACAAATTCAGTTATAGCAACACGTATGGGAATGACATTTTCAGATTATACAGTTACCGAAGCAGGATTTGGTTTTGATTTAGGTGCTGAAAAATTCTTTGATATAAAATGTCAAAGTGCAAATTTATCACCAAAAGCTGTTGTTCTTACAGCAACAATTAGAGCTTTAAAATATCATGGAGGTGCAGATTTGAAAAGTTTAACAGAGGCAAATACTGATGCTGTACGTAAAGGTTTGCCTAATTTGGAGAAACATCTTGAAAACATAAAACAGTTTCATGCTTGTCCGGTTATTGCCCTTAATAAATTTGCAACGGATACTGATGAAGAAATTGAAATTGTAAGAAAAGAAGCTGAACGTTTAGGTGCAAGGTTTGCTGTTGCAGAAGTTTGGGCAAAAGGTGGAGAAGGAGCTTTAGATTTAGCAAAAGAGGTTATTGAGGCTGCTGAAAATAATAATGAGCATTTTACCCCAATGTATGATTGGAATTGGGATGTTAAAAAGAAAATAGAAACTGTTGCTGTTAAAATTTATGGTGCAGAACATGTTGTATATACTGCAAAAGCAAAGAGAGATTTAAAAAAGATTTCAGAGCTTGGTTTAGATGCTTCAGCAATTTGTATTGCAAAAACTCAAAAATCATTATCTGATAATCCTAAATTATTAGGAAGACCAAAAGATTTTATAATTACAGTTAGAGAAATTGAAATTGCTGCAGGTGCAGGTTTTGTAATTCCAATTACAGGAAATATTATGCGTATGCCCGGACTTCCATCACATCCTGCATCAGAAAATATTGATATTGATAATGAAGGTAATATTTCCGGTTTGTTTTAATTTTTTATTATGTAAGGTGTTGTGTTTTAATAATTAAAGCCGATTGCTAGAGTCGGCTTTAATTATTTTAAATTGTGTAAATTTTTATTATTTTTTAAATCTATCAGCAACAATTAATTCTTTAGTTCCATGTCTCCAAGAATAAAAACCTTCGCCTGATTTTACTCCTAAATTACCGGCATCAACCATAGTTTTTAAAAGTGGTGATGCGGCATATTTAGCTTCGCCTAATCCTTCATAAAGAACATCCATTATTGCAAGGCAAACATCAAGTCCGATGAAATCTGCAAGTTGTAAAGGTCCCATTGGGTGTGCCATTCCAAGTTTCATAACTGTATCAATTTCAGCAACTCCTGCAACACCTCTGTTTAATGAAATAATTGCTTCATTAATCATTGGCATTAAGATTCTGTTTGCAACAAAACCCGGAAAATCATTAACTTCAACAGGAACTTTGCCAAGTGATTTTGATGTTTCAACAATTGTATTCATAACATCATCACTTGTTTTGTAACCTTTTATAATTTCAACCAATTTCATAATCGGTACAGGATTCATGAAATGCATTCCAATTACTTTTTCTGGTCTTTTAGTAACAGCTGCAATTTTGGTAATTGAAATTGAAGATGTGTTTGATGCTAAAATTGCTTCTGGTTTTGCAACTTCATCAAGTTCTTTAAATATTTTTAGTTTTAGTTCTTCATTTTCTGTTGCGGCTTCAACAATTAAGTCTGCATCTTTTACTCCACTTTTAATACTTGTGAAAGTTTTAAGCCTGTTTACTGTATCATTTTTCTCATTTTCTGAGATTTTTTCTTTTTTTATTAATCTATCAAGATTTTTTTTAATTGTTGACATTGCTTTTTCTAAAGCATTTTCACTAATATCGATAAGTGATACTTCATAACCTGATTGTGCAAAAACATGTGCAATTCCGTTGCCCATTGTTCCTGCTCCTATAACTGCTATTTTTTTCATTTTTATTTATTTTGTGTTTTTTCAAAGATATAAAATATTGAGTTAAAAGGAATGTTAAAGAACATAAATTCTAAAAATTAAATTTTTGTTCTTCTAATTGGCATAGTCATGCATCTTGCACCACCTCCACCTCTTGATAGTTCCGAACCTTGTATTGTAACAACAACTTTTTTATAATCATCTACATTTTTTTTGCCGGATATTACATCTGTAGCTTTTAAAACTTCAAAACCATCATTATTTAAGGCTTCAATTGTGTTTGTGTTTCTTTCATATCCTATTATTTTGCCCGGTGCAAATGCAAAAAAGTTTGCTCCACTGTGCCATTGCTCTCTTTCTTGATATTGAAATTTACCATTTCCGCATGATATTGGTTTTACAGGCATTCCTAAATCATTTAAAATTGAAGGAATATTACTTACTTCTTTTATTGATTTAATTTTCTTATTTTCAATAATAAGGTGTAGTGTAGCATATTTACTTTTTTTCATTATTAGAGGTTCATAAACCATGCATCTGTCATTGTCTAATAATGTAAAAACCATATCTAAGTGAATAAACGATTCAGGGGTTTCAGGAAGTTCTTGAACAATTATATGTTTAATATTGTCTGTGCTGTTAATAAATTTTGAAATGTAATCAATACCTTGTGAAGATGTTCTTGCTC
>JAADEE010000233.1 GCA_013153575.1 Chlorobiota bacterium | reverse complement strand
AAGGATTAATGAAGAATAACCTTATATCACTTAAAAAAAGTTAAAAGAACACATTTATTTTATTTAATGTGTTCTTTTTTTTTGTGTTTATTTTGCAAAAAATGATTGTTTTTTTTGAAAATAGTATTAATTTTACGATTGGTTTAAAATTAAAACCAGTAAATGTAAAGTAAACTATGAAAAAATGACAAAAATTAGATTTTCAGCACTCGAAGAAATAAATAAACGTTCAATTATAAATATAAAACTACCATCAAGTAAAATATCAGATTATTTTGGTGAGAATGTATTTGATTTGCAAAAAATGCAAAAGTATCTTTCAAAAGAAGCATACAAAGGAGTTAAAAAATCAATTGAAACAGGAACAAGAATTGATAGAAGAATTGCAGATCAAATTGCATCAGGCATGAAAGATTGGGCAATAAGCAAAGGAGCATCACATTATACACATTGGTTTCACCCTTTAACAGGACATACTGCCGAGAAACACGATGCATTTTTAAACATTGATCAAAAAGGAAACTCTTTTGAGCAATTTGATGGAGATTTATTAGCACAGCAAGAACCTGATGCTTCAAGCTTTCCGCACGGAGGTTTAAGAAACACATTTGAGGCAAGAGGTTACACAGCTTGGGATCCATCATCTCCGGCATTTGTTGTTGGTAAAACACTTTGTATTCCTACAATTTTTATTTCATATACAGGTGAAGCATTAGACTATAAAACCCCACTTTTAAAATCTGTACAAGCAATTGATACTGCTGCAACAAATGTTTGCCATTATTTCGATAAATCGGTGAATAAAGTTATTGCAAATTTAGGTTGGGAGCAAGAGTACTTTTTAGTTGATGAGGCTCTTTATAAAGTTCGTCCGGATTTAGCACTTACAGGAAGAACATTAATGGGACACGCATCTGCAAAAGACCAGCAACTTAATGACCATTATTTTAGTTCAATACCGGAGCGAGTTTTAGAATATATGAAAGATTTTGAAATTGAAGCTCATAAACTTGGAATACCTATTAAAACAAGGCATAATGAAGTTGCACCTAACCAATTTGAGTGTGCACCAATTTTTGAAGAAGTAAATTTAGCAAACGACCATAACCTTCTTCTTATGGAAATTATGCGTAAAGTTGCAATAAAGCATAAATTCAAAGTTTTATTTCATGAAAAACCTTATGCCGGAATTAACGGTTCCGGAAAACATAATAACTGGTCTTTATCAACAGACACAGGCGTAAACCTTTTAAAACCGGGAAATACACCAAAATCAAATCTGCAATTTTTAACATTCCTTGTAAACATTGTTAAAGCAGTTAAAGAACATAGTGATTTATTAAGAGCAAGTATTGTTTCAGCAGGAAATCAGCACAGGCTTGGAGCAAATGAAGCACCACCTGCAATTATTTCTGTATTTTTAGGTAAAGAATTAGATGCAATGTTAAATCACATTGAGCAAAAAATTCAAGACAAAAATATGACTGCCGATGAAAAAACTGAGCTTAAACTTGACATAGGAAAAATTCCTGATATTCTTTTAGACAATACCGACAGAAATAGAACATCACCTTTTGCTTTTACAGGAAACCGTTTTGAATTTAGAGCTGTTGGGTCAGCAGATAACAATGCAGGACCTATGGTTGTGCTTAATACTGCAGTTGCTGACCAACTTAATAAGTTTAAAATTGAAGTTGATAAACTTATTAAAAAGAAGAATAAAAAAGACGAAGCAATTTTAATAGTTCTAAGAAAATACATTACCGAATCAAAAGCTGTTAGGTTTGAAGGAAACGGATACAGTTCCGACTGGGAAAAAGAAGCCGAAAAACGAGGATTAACAAATATAAAAACTGCCCATAAAGCATTTGAAGCATACATAAGCAAAAGTACAATTGATTTATATGAACGAAATAATATCTTAAACAAAAAAGAACTTTATTCAAGATATGAAATAAAAGTTTGTGAGTATGTGCAAAAAATTCAAATAGAATCAAGGGTTCTTGGAGATATGGCAATAAACCACATTATACCAACAGCAATAAAATATCAAAATGTATTAATTTCAAGTGCACGAAATCTTAAAGAAATAATTACAGACGAAGACGAATTTAAAAGCCTAACAGAAAGCAGAATAAATACAATCAAAAAAATATCTGAACACATAAAACAAATAAGCAAGAAGGTTCAAGATATGATTAATGAAAGAAAAAAAGGCAATAAGTTTGATGATTGCACAGATAAAATTAAAATTTACGAGCTAAAAGTAAAACCATATTTTGAAGATATTCGCTATCATATCGATAAATTAGAGCTAATTGTTGATGATGAAATGTGGCCTCTTCCAAAATATAGAGAACTATTATTTAACAGATAATTAAATTTTATATTGAACCATCGTTTATTTTATGCCAGTTAATTTTATATAAACGTTTCTGTTTATACATTTGCAAAAAATATGCAAATGAAAAATTCAGAAAAACTATATAATGCATTAAAGAATAGGGTACTTGTTCTTGATGGTGCAATGGGAAGTTTAATTCAATCATATAAACTTTCAGAGGATGATTTTAGAGGAGAACGCTTTGCCAATTATCATCTTGATTTAAGTGGGAATAATGATTTGCTTTCAATTACGCAACCAAAAGTTATTGAAGAAATTCACCGAAAATATCTTGAAGCAGGTGCTGATATTATAGAAACAAATACGTTTAATGCAAACTTAATCTCAATGGAAGATTATGATATGCATCAATACGATTTAGTTTATGAAATGAACTTAGCATCTGCAAAAATTGCAAGAAAACTTTGTGATGAATTTTCAGAAAAGAACCCAAATAAATTTCGTTTTGTAGCAGGTTCTGTTGGTCCTACAAATAAAACTGCATCAATGTCGCCCGATGTTGAAGACCCCGGTAAACGTGCCGTAACTTTTGACGATGTTGTGGCAAGTTATACACCACAAATAAAAGGTTTGTTGGATGGTGGTGCAGACATAATTCTCATAGAAACAATTTTTGATACACTAATTGCAAAAGCAGCATTGTTTGCTTTGCAAAGCGAAGCTGAAAAAAGGAATATTAAAATTCCCATAATGGTTTCAGGAACAGTTACCGATAAAAGCGGAAGAACACTTTCCGGGCAAACCGTTGAGGCTTTTATAAGTTCACTTTCGCACGTAGATTTGCTCACAATCGGGCTTAATTGTTCAACAGGTGCACACGATATGTTGCCACATATTGCAGAAATGTCTGAAAAATCAAATTTTAAAATTTCGGCACATCCAAATGCAGGAATGCCAAATCAATTTGGTGAATATGATGAAACACCAGATAAAATGGCAATTCAAGTAAAGCAGTTTCTTGATAATTCTTATGTGAATATAATTGGAGGATGTTGTGGAACTACGCCTGAGCATATTCGAGAAATTGTTAAACTCGCTAAAAAATCACAAACCCATAAAGTTCCGGAAAAAGAAACTAAAAGCAAGTTGAGTGGGTTAGAACTTCTTGAAATTAGTAAAGAAAATAATTTTATAAATATTGGAGAACGCACAAACGTAGCAGGTTCACGTAAGTTTGCCCGGTTGATAAAAGAAAAAAAATACGAAGAAGCTCTTACAATTGCAAGGCAACAAGTTGAAAACGGTGCTCAAATTATTGATGTTTGCATGGACGATGCAATGCTTGATGCCGAAACTGAAATGGTAACTTTTTTAAATCTTTTAGTTTCAGAACCCGACATAGCAAAAGTGCCTGTTATGATTGACAGCTCAAAACATAATGTAATCATTGCAGGGCTTAAATGTTTGCAAGGAAAAGCAATTGTAAATTCAATAAGTTTAAAAGAAGGTGAAGATATTTTTATTGAACGTGCAAAAGAAATTAAAAAATTTGGTGCTGCAGTTGTAGTTATGGCTTTCGATGAAAGCGGACAAGCTGCAACTTACGAAGATAAAATTAAAATTTGTAAACGTGCTTACGACATCCTTACGGAGAAAGTTAATTACCCGCCTGAAGATATTATTTTTGACCCAAATGTTCTTACAATTGCAACAGGAATTGATGAGCACAACAATTATGCTGTAGATTTTATTAATACAGTAAAATGGATTAAAGAAAACCTGCCTTACGCAAAAGTAAGTGGAGGAATTAGCAATTTATCTTTCTCATTTAGAGGTAATAATGTTGTTCGTGAAGCAATGCATTCTGTATTTTTGTATCATGCCGTAAAAGCAGGATTAGATATGGGAATTGTAAATGCCGGAATGTTGCAAATTTACGACGAAATTCCTAAAGATTTATTGCAACTTACGGAAGATGTAGTTCTTAACAGAACTAAAAATGCAACAGAAAAGTTAATTGAATATGCCGAAACAGTAAAAAATACTGACAAAAAAGAAAAGAAAACTGAGGATTGGCGAAAAAAATCAGTTGATGAACGCTTAAGTTATTCTTTAGTAAAAGGAATTACAGAATTTATTGATGAAGATGTTGAAGAGGCTCGAAAAAACTATCCACAGGCACTTGATGTTATTGAAAAGCCATTAATGACAGGAATGAACAGGGTAGGGAAGTTGTTTGGAGAAGGAAAAATGTTTTTGCCGCAAGTTGTTAAAAGTGCAAGAGTTATGAAAAAAGCTGTTGCAATTCTACTTCCATACATTGAAGCTGAAAAAATAGAAGGGGCAAATAGTTCGGCAGGAAAAGTTTTGCTTGCAACTGTAAAAGGTGATGTTCATGATATTGGAAAAAATATAACCGGAGTTATTTTGGCATGTAATAATTTTGAAGTTATAGACTTAGGAGTTATGGTTCCTACTGAAAAGATTATCGAAGTTGCTGAAAATGAAAATGTTGATATACTTGGCCTAAGTGGTCTTATAACACCTTCTTTAGAAGAAATGGTAAATGTTGCCAAAGAAATGCAAAAGCGAAAAATGAAAATTCCTTTGCTTATTGGAGGAGCAACAACTTCTAAAATTCATACAGCTGTAAAAATCGCACCAGAATATGAAGGTGCAGCCGTTCATGTAATTGATGCATCTCAAAGTGTTGGAATTACACAAAAGCTAATACAAGAAAAAGATAATTTTATTGAAAGTTTGAATGAAGAATACAAGCAAATTCGAGAAAAACATGCAAATAAAAAAGCAAAAACTTTAATTTCTTTGTCAGAAGCAAGGAAAAATAAATTTGTTCCTAATTACGATATTAAAAAGCCAAATTTTATAGGAACTAAAATTTTAAAAGATTTTCCTCTTGAAGAAATCTTACCATATTTCGATTGGACTTTCTTTTTTCATGCTTGGGAAATTAAAGGACGATTTCCTGAAATAATAAACCCTGCGGGTTTCCAAAACCCGCAGGGTTTGTCCCCAAAAAGCAAAGAAGCAAAAAAACTATACGATGATGCACAAATAATACTAAAAAAAATCATTAAAGAAAAATGGTTACAAGCAAATGCTGTTATTGGTATCTTTCCGGCAAATTCTGTTGAAGATGATATTGAAGTTTATAATGAGCAAGGAGAAAAACTTACAACTTTCAGATTTTTAAGACAACAAATTAAAAAAGAGAATAATAAACCTAACTTATGTTTGGCAGATTTTGTTGCACCTAAAACAAGCAAAAAACAAGATTATATAGGAACATTTGCTCTTACAACAGGTTTAGGGATTGAGAAAAAAGTAAAAGAATTTGAAGAAGCTAATGATGATTATTCTGCAATAATGTTAAAAACTTTAGCCGACCGTTTTGCAGAAGCATTTGCCGAACTTTTACATAAAAAAGTCAGAACGGAATATTGGGGATATGAAGAAGAAGCTACTTCCGAAGACCCTGCGGGTTTTCAAAACCCGCAGGGTCTGTATGACCTTTTCAAAGGCAAATATCAAGGAATACGTCCTGCAATTGGTTATCCTGCTTGTCCTGAACATTCTGAAAAAGGAGTTTTATTTGATTTATTAAATGCAGAAGAAAATACAGAAATAACTCTTACCGAAAATTTTTCAATGTATCCTGGAGCATCAGTAAGTGGACTTTATTTTGCAAATGCTGAAGCAAAATACTTTAATTTAGGAAAAATATCACAAGAACAAGTTAAAGATTACGCAAAACGTAAGAATATTAATATTAAGTTTGCGGAAAAATTTCTAAAGAGTAATTTAGCTTATTAAAATATTAGATAAAGAAGTAAAAAGATAATGATGAGGCTTGTTGATAAATTAAAAAATACAAAAAAAACATATTTTTCATTTGAAATTTTACCTCCAATGAAAGGAGGAAGCATGGAAGACATATACAATGTTATTGATCCGTTGATGGAGTTTGAACCAATGAATATTAATGTTACTTATCATCAGCAAGAGGTTGTATATAAGAAAAATAAGCTTGGTGTTATTGAACGAAAAACTATTAGAAAACGTCCGGGTACTGTTGCAATTTCTGCAGCAATAAAATACCATTATAAAAAGCCCATTGTAGTTCCTCATTTAATTTGTGGAGGTTTCACAAAAGACGAAACTGAAAATGCTTTAATAGATTTGAACTTTTTAGGAATGACAAATATTCTTGTTTTACGAGGTGATCCTCCTGCAAATCAAAAATATTTTAAAGCAGTAAAAAATGGGCATGAACATACAACCGGACTTATAAAACAAATTATGCATATGAACGAAGGACGTTATTGCGATGAAGATTTGCATAATATTCGCAAAACAAATTTTTCGGTAGGCGTTGCAGGTTACCCTGAAAAACATAATGAAGCACCTAACATGAAGTCAGATATAAAATATCTTAAAATGAAAGTTGATGCCGGTGCCGATTACGTTGTTACTCAAATGTTTTTTGATAATCAAAAATACTTTGATTTTGTTAAATTATGTAGAAAAGAAGGAATAAATGTACCAATTGTCCCGGGAATAAAGCCTATAAGAACAAAAAGAGATTTAGAATTATTACCTCAAGTTTTTAATATTGATATTCCTGAAGAATTAGCAAATGAAATTGAAAATGCAAAGGATAATAAAGCAGTAAATAGAATAGGGATTGAATGGACTATTCAACAATCTAAGGAACTTATTAAAAATGGAGTACCATCAGTACATTATTATACAATTGGAAAATCTGATAATATAAAAGAAATTGCAAAGGCTGTTTTTTAACGTAACTTAATTGGTTAAAAATGAGGATAAAGCTTATGTTTGACTAACGTTATTAGTCAATGTAAATTTCTAATAATTTAGTTTTTGTTTTAGGG
>JAADEE010000171.1 GCA_013153575.1 Chlorobiota bacterium | reverse complement strand
ATGGAGATGAACTAAAAGGTGGAAAAATATTAGATCCGAACAATGGAAAATTTTATCATTGTTCAATGGAATTAGATGAAAATGACAAAAACAAATTACAAGTGAGAGGTTCTATTGATAGCTGGGGATTAGCAGGAAGAACACAAACTTGGTATCGTGTTCAATAAAAAACTAACACTATACAATAAAGTGTGTAAAGCCGATTTTTAGAATCGGCTTTTTTTATTGTTTTTTATATATTTTTGTGTGTAAGTGTATCAAATGCATTAATAAATAAGTTTGATTTTATTGGTTTCCCATTTTTTAATATTACGGCAATAACTTTTGCTCTTACTATTAGTTTATCATCTTTTTTTCTGTAAATATCTTGTAAAAAGTTAATTTTTACATGTCCGTTTGTTTCATAATTTAATTTTGAAATAAATTTATCTCCACTTTTTAAAGGTAATTTATAATCAATTTCAACACGATAAACTACAGGATCAATACCTTCTTCGTGAAGTTTTGCAAAGTCTAATCCTGCGGTTTTTATAAATTCATGGCGTGTATGTTCTAAATAATTTTGATATACAGAATTGTTCACTATTCCCTGAATGTCACATTCGTAATCACGAACTTGCATTTCAAGTTGAAATATATATTTTTCTTTCATTAATTTTTTGTTTTATTTCATTTTATGAGGTTCAAGCATATTTTCCGGTGAAAGAATTTTTTTTAGTTCTTCTTCTGTAAGAAGTCCGCGTTCAAGTGTTAAATCGTAAACACTTTTTCCTGTTTCTAATGCTTCTTTTGCAATGGAACTGCTGTTTTCATATCCAATAATAGGGTTTAAGGCTGTTACAATTCCAATACTATTGCGAACCATTTGCTCAAGATGTTCTTTATTTGCGGTTATGCCGTCAATTGTTCTGTATCTAAGAACAGACATTCCGTTTTTAAGCATTTCAATAGATTCAAAAAGGCTTTGAACAATAACAGGTTCAAAAACATTAAGTTCTAATTGACCGGCTTCGGCTGCAAGGCTTACTGTAAGGTCGTTACCAATAACTTTAAATGCAACTTGATTTACAACTTCAGGAATTACAGGATTTACTTTTCCGGGCATTATTGAAGATCCTGGTTGAACAGGTGGTAAATTAATTTCATTAAGTCCGGCTCTTGGTCCTGATGATAAAAGCCTTAAGTCGTTCATTATTTTAGATAGCTTTATTGAAAGTCTTTTTAATGCGGATGAGAACATAATAAATGAACTTGTATCCTGTGTTGCTTCAACTAAATTTTCAGCAAGTGTAATATCTAAACCTGTTATTTCTCGTAAGTGTTTAATAACAATAGGACTGTATCTTGGGTCTGCATTAATTCCTGTTCCTATTGCTGTTGCTCCCATGTTTACACTTAACATTAAATCTGCATTTTTATCAATTCGAGTTAGTTCTTCTTCTAAAGTTGTTGCATATGCATTAAATTCCTGTCCAAGCGTCATAGGAACAGCATCTTGTAGTTGGGTTCTCCCCATTTTTATTATATGCTTAAATTCTTCTCCTTTTTTTCGGAATGCTTTTACAAGTTGTTTTAATTCTTTTTTTAATGATAAACTACTGTTTTTTAATGCAATTTTTACTGCTGTTGGATAACTGTCGTTTGTTGATTGTGAGAGGTTTACATGGTTGTTTGGGTGGCAAAATTCATATTCTCCTTTTTCTTTGCCCATGTATTCTAATGCAAGGTTTGCAATAACCTCATTTGCATTCATATTTGTTGAAGTTCCTGCACCCCCTTGTATCATATCAACAACAAATTCTTTGTGGTATTTTCCTGCTAATAATTCGTCGCATCCAAAAATAATTGCTTCGGTAAGTTTGTCAGATAAAAGACCAATTTCATTATTTGCTTTTGCTGCAGCTTTTTTCACCATTGCAAATGCTTTTATAATATCAGGGTAAAAACTTATTGTAATTCCTGATATGTTAAAATTTTCTTTTGCTCTAAGTGTTTGAATACCATAATGATATTCGTCTGGCACATTTCTGTAGCCTAATAAATCATGTTCTCTTCTTGAATGACCTGATACGTATTGTGCACCAATATTTATCATTCGTGAAACAGTATGACTCATGCGCCTTGAAATAATTTGAGAAATTTCGGTAAATATTTTTACTGCAATTTTTCCGTCAGAATTAAGTAACTCTTTAAATTCTTCTGCATTTATAGTATAAATAATTGATTTTGTTAATGTTCTTGCAGATGTTGAGTGTGGAGAATCGTCAACAATAGCACCTTCTCCAATAAAATCATATTTATGGAATTGTGTAATTTTTATTTCTTTACCGAAAGCATCTTTTTTGTATAATTCAACTTCTCCTGAGTAAATTAAAAAAATTGTTGTTCTTTTTAAATTTTGCTTAAATAGAGTTTCTTCTTTTTCAAATTCTTGACGTTTTAAAAGATTAACAATTTTAGGAAGGTCTGCATCATTAAGTTTATTAAAAATTTCAATTTTTTTTAGAAACGATATTATTTTTTTATTTTCCATGGTATATTGATTTTATCCACGAAAAGTAAAAAAAAAAATTAAATAATGGAACTTTTTGGTAATGTTATTAAAATAAATATTTTGATGCTTAATTAGAATTTAATTCTAACTTGAATTTTAATTTCTGACTTTTTATTTCCTTGAATTTCTTCTAATGATGAGCCTATAACATCTCTATCGGCATATGAATAGTTTGCATATCTTAACCAAACGTCAATAAAGTTTTTAATAACTGTATAGCGAAGGTTTAAATATGTTCTTATTCCTTGTCCGCTAAGTCCGGGAATTGAATATCCGTACAAAATGTCATTTTCATATGTGTAAATTCTTGCATTGTAGGCAGCATCAAAGAATGCAATTCTTGCAGTAAGTTGTAAAGGAATTGTTCTTAATTTATAACTTACATCTTGATAGAACATAAATCCGGTTTCTGTTTCTTCATCTCCTTTTTGGTAAGATGATAATTCTATTCTATTCTTTAATCTAAGATTTCTTGATAATGAATATGTTATATGATAGCGAAATTGTTTTTTAGTTGTGGGAACAAGTGGAACAACTCCTGTAAAATCATCGGAAGATGTTTTAAATGTAGATTCTTGTTTGTAACGAACATGCATTTTTACATACCTGTTTAAGCTATAATCAATTTGTGTAAAAAAGTCATTGCCCGATGATGGTGCATCAACACCATATCTTAACCAAGGAAATTCATAAATGTCATAGTAAGCAGATATTTTCCAGTTTCTAACAGGATGAATTTCTGTTCCGAAATATATTCCGTTTTCATTTGTTGTTTTTGATTGTTCTGCAAATGCACCTGCGTAATATGCTTGATAATCTTTTGTGTAATGTCTTTGTAAAATCCCTAATGATATTTGTGGGGCAAGACGCAACATTGCAGAGTTTAGCAAAGCATAACCTCCATTTTCGCTAATTGCTTCTTCTCCAAAAAAGATTATGTTTTTGTAATTTGCCAAGTAATCAACACTTGCATTTAAACCATGGTCGCCTTGAAAAGCAAATTCATTATAAATTTGGTCTTTAACAATTGATTCACTAAAAAAATATTGAATAAATGATGCTCCAAGTTTAAAGGAAGGTTTCCTCCATTTTATATTTGCTCCATATACAAATTCTGATACTGAATGTTTGTCGAAAATTTCATTAGGAGTTCTGTGCATTCCTGTTGTTTGAAAAGAACCTTCAAAATCAATTTGATTTGTAACTGTATCAACAAGTGTTCTGTTGCCATCGATGTATTTGTATGAAACAAAACTTGTTATGTCGAAGTTTTTAATTCTTAAAGTTGTTCCAACACCTCTAAAAAATTTATTTTCATCGGTTGAGGAATATTTTCTAAGACCATCATATTTTTTGTTAATATTCATTACATATGATGATTTGCCAGTTGAAAGCCCCGACCATGATATTAAACCTTGCCCAAAACGTGCTTGAAAATCACCAAGTGTAATTGTTTTAAATTTCCAAACATCATTAACTTGCAGGTGAACTGTGTAATAATCAAAACCTTGTTTTTGGCTTTCTTTAAAGAATTGTTCTCCTGCATCTTTTTCGGCAACAAAGCCAAATTTAATATTTTGTTTGTAGTTAAATTGATATTTTGTATAGTACTTAAATTTATTTCCTTTATAAAGATTTGTGTCGGGTGATGCTTCAAAAACATCATCGTCATGGTCGTAACCTTTTTGTTGTTGTGTTACAAATTGTGTTCTAAGAAATAAGTTACTTCTACCATATTTTATTGCTTTTTTAAAGTCCGGAAGTTGTTTATCTTCCTTTTTTTCAACACAAACGAAAGGTAATAGCCTTCTTATATCTTCAATATTAAAACTTTTAAGAAGTTGCAATTCATAAATTGTTTGCATTTCTCCTGCTGTTCTTTGGTATTCTAAAATATCTTCAATTTGAAAATCATTAAGAAATTGAAATTTTTCTAAATCTTTTCTTGTTGCAGTATTAAGGTTTAATGGGTTTTGTGCAAAATAATATAAATCTTCGTATAATGATGTGTAATCTAATTCTTCATCAGAAGAACTTGCAATTTCTTCAATTAAATTATCAATTGCTTCTTTATCTGCAATTTGAGAAAATGTACTGCTTATAATTGTAAAAAATAATAGTAGAGTAAATATTTTTTTGAATACCATATCAAAATTTAAAAATTGGATTGTAAAGTTAATAAACAATTCTTTAAAATAAAAAGCAACTCTAAAAGAATTGTTTTGAGTGGCAATTTTTACCATCATTTAAAACGTTCCACAAAATTAACTCTTTCTCAAATTACCACTTACCACCAAGCAAATTATAAAAATTAAAATCAAATTTAATATTTCAATATTGGGACGCTTTATTCTTAAAATTAGTTGAAAGGGGCATTGAAATTTGCTAAATCTTCAAAATTTAGCAAATTATATAAAAACTAAAAACAATTTTAATGTTTTTAATATTGTGGCTGTTTATTTTTAAAATTAGTTGTGGCAACGACGAAGATGCAATCTTCGCCGAGCGGGGGTTAATTAAAGTTATAAATCAAAGCAATAATAAAAAAGATAAATGAAAAAACTTGATATAAAATTGCCGAGATATTTCCTTTTCTGTTCTCTTCTTTTGTTTTATTTTCAATTTCATTAATAATTTTTAAATATTTCTTTTTATGAAATAATATAAAATAAAAAATAGTCATTAATATTATCATATATATTCCAGGAATAATTAAATCTGATTCTTTAAACATATTATTAATTATATTTCTTAAGTTATAATGTTTGTCAAAAAATAAAAATACGCTAAATATGTTCATTGCGGCAAACATTGCAACCCATAAAACAGCAACAAAAGCAGACTCAAAAATACTTTCACCAAATATCATTTTAAAACGAAACAATTTGTAAAATACATATTTAAACATTTTTTTGAAATTTAATTATCTATAACAGTGTTTTAATTTAGGTATTCATATTGTTTCCCAGCTAAGCGAAGTTTGTAACTTCGCATTCCTTTCTTAACACGTTATAACTGATTGGTTTGGCATAATATACGATGTTTTTGTTATGTAAAATATCAACTCAATACATACTTGTAAAGTTAATAAACAATTCTTTAAAATAAAAAGACGCGTTATAAAAAGAAATATTTTATGAAGTTGTTTTTTCTGAGTTTAGAGGTTCAAATCTTCTTATTTTATAATTGATATATGCAACAAATACAGTCATAAGCGGACTGATTAGGTTGAAAATTGCATAAGGAACATAATCTATGGTTGCAACACCTAAAACTTTTGCTTGTGTTGCTCCGCCTGTGTTCCAAGGAATAAGAACAGAGGTTACAGTTCCTGCATCTTCTAAGGTGCGGCTAAGGACTTCGGGTTTTAAACCTTTTTCTTTAAATGCTTCGTTATACATTCTGCCGGGAACTACAATTGAAATGTATTGGTCGGATGCTGTTGCATTAAAAAATATGCAAGATGCCGCTGTTGATGCAATTAATGAACCTGACGAATTAACTTTTTTCATTACAGAGTGTGTTATTTTTTTTAGCATTCCGTTTGCTTCCATAACTCCACCAAAAACCATTGCCGAAAGTATTAGCCAAATTGTATTTAACATGCCGGACATTCCGCTTGTGCCAAATAAATCATTTATGTTTTCGTTTGTTGTAATAATTTCTACATTTCCGTACATTGCTTGCATAACTGCTTTGTACGAAGCTTCCCAGTAGTTATCTGTAATTCCTGAAATTTGTACAATAATATCATTCTGAAATATAATGCCAAATAATCCTCCGGCAAGTGTTCCGAGTAACATTGCCGGTATTGGTTTTGTTTTCTTTATAATTATTAAAATTAAAAATACAGGAACAATAAATAGCCAAGGTGTTATGTTAAATGTTTGTGCTATTGCATTTTGCACATCTGTAATTTCTGTTGCATTTGTGTTAAAATCTTTGGTAAAGCCTAAAATAAGAAAAAAAAGTAATGTTAAACCCATTGAAGGAACTGTTGTTATCATCATATACCTGATGTGTGTATATAAATCGGTTCCTGCCATTGCAGGTGCAAGGTTTGTTGTGTCTGAAAGTGGCGACATTTTATCGCCAAAATATGCTCCTGAAATTATTGCTCCGGCTGTTATAGCATCATTTATTCCCATTGCATGTCCTATTCCTAATAGCGCAACCCCTATTGTTGCTATTGTTGACCAAGAACTTCCTGTTGCCAGAGAAACTAAACTTGCAATTACAACTGTTGCAAATAAAAATATTGAAGGATGTAAAACATTTAAACCATAATAAATAAATGCAGGAATTACTCCACTTAAAAGCCAAGTTCCTGATAATGCACCTATTAAAAGCAATATAAGAATTGCAGGCATTGCTTTTCCTATGGTTTTAACAATATTATCTCTTATTTGTTCCCAGTCGGCACCAAGTTTAAAGGAAATTATTGTGCCAACTGCTGCTGCAAGTAATAGGGCAATTTGGTTTGAGCCATCAAGTGTTGCATCGCCCCAAATTATTACATTTAAAGATAGAAGAACAACTAAAAATATTATTGGAATAAATGATTGAAATAATGTTGGTGTATTTTGTTCTTTTACAATTTTCTGCATTTCACAAAGTTAGAAAAAAGTGTTAAGAAAAAATGTTTATTCTTTAAAATTTATATGCTATTTTTATTTTCGGCATAATATTTTAATTGTTCATACCAGTCTTTTCCAAATTTTTTTATTAATGGTTCTTTTAA
>JAADEE010000231.1 GCA_013153575.1 Chlorobiota bacterium | reverse complement strand
AGTAATAAAAAACCAAGATATTCTAAACCTGTTGAATATTATAATGATATACCGGAAATTACATTTATTCCCGGCAATGGAAATAGTACAACTAATAGAATTTTCTTTTCAGAAGAAACAAGATTTGAGATATACGATTATTATGGAAAACTTGTTAAAACAGGATACGGGCAAGAAATTAATGTTGAGAAATTAAAAAAAGGAACATATTTTTTAAATTATGATAATAAAACTGAGAATTTTATAAAAAAATAAAAATTATGTTCATTTTTTAAAACAACAAGTTCTATGAACTCTCGTTATATTGAAAATCAATAAAAAATATTAAGTTTTTATTAAAAAAAATTAATGAGCAATTATAAATTTCTGCATAAAATAAATTCTCCGGAAGATTTAAAAAAATATAAAGACGAAGAGCTAATTGAAATATCAAAAGAGCTTCGTCAATACATTATTGATGTTGTTTCAGAAAGTCCGGGACACTTTGCATCAAGTCTTGGTGTTGTTGAGCTTACAGTAGCTTTACACTATGTTTTTAACACACCATATGATAAAATTGTTTGGGATGTTGGGCATCAAGCATACGGTCACAAAATTCTTACAGGAAGACGTGATAATTTCCACACCAACAGAAAACTTGGAGGTGTTTGTGGTTTTCCAACAATTTTTGAAAGTGAATATGATGCATTTGGAGTTGGGCATTCATCAACATCAATTTCTGCAGCGTTAGGAATGGCAGTTTCTTCATGTTTGCAAGGGCAAAAAGATAAACATGTAATTGCAGTTATCGGAGACGGAGCAATGACAGGAGGTCTTGCTTTTGAAGGAATGAATAATGCAGGTGTTGAAAAATCAAATCTGCTGATTATTCTTAATGACAATAATATGTCGATAGACCCAAATGTAGGAGGTTTAAATCAGTATCTTTTAGATATTACAACATCTAAAACTTACAATAAATTTAAAGAAGATATTTGGAATGTTTTAGGAAAAATTAAAAAGTTTGGTCCTAATACAAGGTCATTTATACAGAATATTGAAAATGGTGTTAAATCTGTTGTAATGAAACAAAGCAACATTTTTGAAGCCATGAATTTAAGATATTTCGGACCTGTTAATGGGCACGATGTAAATCAATTAGTTAAAGTTTTAGAAGATTTAAAAGATATAAAAGGTCCTAAAATTTTACATATTCTTACAAAAAAAGGTAAAGGTTTTGAGGTTGCTGAAAACGACCAAACAACATGGCATGCTCCGGGAAAATTTAATAAAGAAACAGGAGAAAGATTAGTAGGAAAATCAGATAAGCCATTAGCACCAAAATTCCAAGATGTTTTTGGAAATACACTTGTTGAACTTGCAGAAAAAAACAAAAAGATTGTTGGAATTACACCGGCAATGCCATCAGGTTCTTCAATGAAAATTATGATGGAAGCAATTCCTGAAAGATCATTTGATGTTGGTATTGCAGAACAACATGCTGTAACATTCTCGGCAGGTTTGGCTGTTGATGGGATGTTGCCATTTTGTAATATTTATTCAACTTTTATGCAAAGGGCATACGACCAAGTTATACATGATGTTGCTTTGCAAAACTTAAACGTTGTTTTTTGTCTTGATAGAGGAGGACTTGTTGGTGATGATGGAGCAACACATCACGGAGTTTTCGACTTAGCTTATATGAGAACCGTTCCGAATATGACGGTTGCAGCGCCTATGGATGAGCCTGATTTAAGAAATATGATGTACACAGCACAACTTCCCAACAAAGGTCCTTTTTCAATTAGATATCCAAGAGGACGAGGTGTAACACCAAATTGGAAAACTGAAATGAAGGAGTTAAAAGTTGGGAAAGCTCGACTTATTAAGGGTGGTGAAAATGTTGTAATACTAAGTATCGGAGCAATTGGTAATTTGGTTAAAGAAGCTGATGACATTTTATCAAAAGAGAACATTAGCTTTGCACATTACGATATGAGGTTTGTTAAACCACTTGATGAAGAACTTCTTCATGAATTATTTAAGAAATACGACAAATTTATAACTCTTGAAGATGGAGTAATACAAGGAGGTTTTGGAAGTGCAGTTATTGAATTTATGGTAGATAACGGATATAATGCAAAAATAAAAAGGCTTGGAATACCTGATGAATTTATAGAACACGGCACACAACAAGAGCTTTATCATATTTGTGGATATGATGTTGAAGGTATTTGTAAAGCTGTCCGAGAAATTTGACAAATATATTGCTAACAAAAAGCAAAATGGAAAACCAAAAGCAACAAAAATTAGATAAACGTTATTTAAGAATGGCTCATATTTGGGCTGAAAATTCTTATTGCGAAAGAAGAAAAGTTGGGGCTATAATTGTAAAAGATAAGATGATTATTTCTGATGGTTACAATGGAACTCCTTCGGGTTTTGAAAATGTTTGTGAAGACGAAAACAATACAACAAAGCCATATGTTCTTCATGCAGAAGCAAATGCAATAACAAAAGTTGCAAAATCAAATAACAGTAGTGAAGGTGCAACTCTTTATGTTACAACATCGCCATGTATGGAATGCTCAAAATTAATTATTCAAGCAGGTATTAAGCGTGTAGTTTTTGATGAGAAATATAGAATTGTTGATGGTCTTAAAATTCTTGAAAGAGCAGGCGTTGAACTTATAAACTTAGAACTTAAAAAAACAAATGGAACAAAATAATTTGGAAGAAATAAAATCTTCAAAAGAAAATAAAAACTCTTCAAAAAACACATTCTTGCCTATAATTGTTGCAATAAGCATTGTAATAGGTATTTTTATTGGAAATAAAATTCTTCCAACAGGAAAACAAGGTTCAAGTCATATAATTATTAATAAGCAAAGTAAAATTTCATCAATTCTTAGGTTAATTGAAAACAATTATGTTGAAAAAGTTTCTGCAGACAGTTTAGAAGAACAGGCAATTCCTGTAATCTTGCAAAACCTTGATCCTCATACATCATATCTTCCTCCAAAAGTTAATGAAGAAGCACACGAAAGTTTAAGTGGAAATTTTGAAGGAATAGGTGTTCAATTTAATATTCAAAATGATACAATTTTAATTATAAATACAATTTCTGGAGGACCTTCTGAAAAAGTAGGAATACTTGCCGGAGATAGAATTGTAATGATAAATGATTCACTTTTTGCCGGAGTTGGAATAACAAATGAAGATGTAATTAAAAATCTTAAAGGAAAAAAAGGCACAAAAGTTAAATTAGGAATAAAAAGAAAGGGAATAGAAAAATTATTAACATTTGAAGTTATAAGAGATAGAATACCTCTTTATAGTATTGATGTTTCATATATGCTTAATGATGAAGATGGGTATATTAAGATAAGTCGTTTTGCAGGAACAACCTATGGTGAATTTATGGAAGCTGTTGCAAAATTAAAAAAACAAGGAATGACAAAACTTGTTTTAGATTTAAGAGATAATGGAGGTGGTTACTTAGATGCTGCCGTAAATATTATTGATGAGTTTCTTCCTAAAGGAAAAATGATTGTTTACACAAAAGGGCAATATAGGGAAAAGAAAGAATATATTTCAACAGAAAACAGCTTACTTTCAGATGTTAAACTTGTTATTCTTATAAATTCATGGTCGGCTTCGGCAAGTGAAATTGTTTCGGGAGCAATACAAGATAACGATAGAGGAACAATTGTAGGAAGACGCTCTTTTGGAAAAGGTTTAGTGCAAGAAGAATTTGATTTTAATGACAATTCAGGAGTAAGAATTACAACTGCAAGATATTATACTCCAACAGGAAGGTGTATTCAGAAATCTTACAAAGGCGGATATGATGAATATTTTTCAGATATATATAAAAGAGCTGCCGATGGAGAGTTTGAACATGCAGATAGTACATCTTTTCCGGATTCATTAAAATATTATACACCAAAAGGAAAGGTTGTTTACGGAGGAGGCGGAATAATGCCGGATGTGTTTGTTCCTGTTGATACTACGTATTTTACCGAATTTTATAAAGAAGTAACTTCAAAAGGTTTAATTTATAAATTTGCATTAAGTTATGCTGATAATCACAGAGATGAATTAAATAAATTTACAAGTGCAAAAGAAATTAGTGATTATTTAGAAAAGAAAAATATTTTAACCCTTTTTATTGATTATGCTAAAAAAGAAGGAATTAAAGAAAATAAAAAAGACTTACAACTCTCAAAAAAAGTTATAGAAACAAGATTAAAAGCATTTATTGCAAGAAATATAATTGATAACAAAGGTTATTTTCCTATAATAAGAGAAATTGATGATGATTTAATGAAAGCAAAAGAAATTTTAGATAAAAACTAAAAAAAATTTGATATTTAAAAATAAAGTTTTACTTTTGCAAAACTTTAAAACGAAGATAGTTCTATATAGTACAAAGATATATTGCGGGGTGGAGCAGTTGGTAGCTCGTCGGGCTCATAACCCGAAGGTCGTAGGTTCAAGTCCTTCCCCCGCTACTAAGAAAGCCTGATTGACAATTTGTTATCAGGCTTTTCTATAAAATAAAGAGTGGATGCACTTTGTTTTTTTATTACTTTTAATTTTATGGAAAAATTTTTAAATTTTTTTATAAAAAGTTTTGGTAAGAAAAATTTTAATTTTACTTTTGCATCCGCTTAGAAACAAAAACGGTCCGTTCGTCTAGTGGCTAGGACGCCGGGTTTTCATCCCGGTAACAGGGGTTCAATTCCCCTACGGACTGCAAATTTTATAAAAAAATAAAAAATGGCAAATCATCAATCTGCAAAGAAAAGAATAAGACAAAGTGAAAAAAGAAGATTGCATAATAGATATTATGCTGTTTCTACAAGAAATGCTATCAGAAAATTAAGAGCAAAAACTGATAAAAAAGAAGCTGAAGAGTTATATCCTTCTGTTTCTAGCATGATTGATAAATTAGCAAAAAGAAACATTATTCATAAAAATAAAGCTGCAAACTTAAAATCAAAATTATTTAAGCATATTGCATCTTTATAAAGAGAAAAAAGTAAAGCTAAAAGAAGCTGTTTAGAATTTCTAAACAGCTTTTTTTGTTATTATGAGTTTGATAAGATAAAAATATATCAAACTCATAACTTTTAAATTTAAAAATCTTCTGCCGGAACAAAATCAATACTTCTGTTTTGCATATTAACTTTTACAAGTTGAATTTTTATTGGGTCGCCAAGTTGAAACTTCTTTTTGCTACGTTCTCCTGTAATGCAATAATTTTTATCATCAAAGATATAAAAATCATCATCTAAATCACGCATTGCAATCATTCCTTCAATTTTATTTTCTTTTATTTCAACAAATAAACCTCTTTCTGTTACACCTGTAATTACAGCATCGAAAACATAGCCTAATTTATCTTTCATAAATTCTGCTTGTTTGTATTTTATTGATGCTCGTTCTGCCATAACAGCTCTACGCTCCATTTCTGAAGAGTGTTTACATTTTTCGTTAAGGATATTGGTCATTTCTGGTTTTCCGCCACTCATGTATCTTGTTAAAAGTCTGTGTACCATCATATCAGGATAACGACGGATTGGAGATGTGAAATGTGTGTAATAATCAAAAGCTAAACCGTAATGTCCAACATTATCGGCAGAATATTCGGCTTTTGCCATTGAACGAACGGCAAGTTGTTCTATTAGGTTTTGTTCTGTTTTTCCTTTTACTTCTTTAAGAAGTTTATTTATTGAACTTGCAACTTCTGTTTCATCTTTAAAAGAAAAGTCGTAACCAAATTGTTTAATGAATTCTGAAAATGAATGAAGTTTTTCCATGTCCGGTTCTTCGTGAATTCTGTAAACTGATGGTTTGTTTAGTGTTTTTCCGATATAATATGCAACTTTTCTGTTTGCAAGTAGCATAAATTCTTCTATTAAATGGTTTGAGTCTTTTGCTTCTTTAAAATAAATTCCTGTTGGTTTGCCATTTTCGTCAATGTGAAATTTAACTTCAATTCTTTCAAATGAAATTGAGCCGTTTGCAAATCTTCGTTTTTTAAGTTTTTTTGCAAGTTTATCAAGCATAAGAATTTCTTCACTCATATCGCCTTTACCTGTTTCAATAACTTCTTGTGCTTCGGCATAGTTAAATCTTCTGTCGGAATTTATTACTGTTCGTCCGAACCATTGTTTTTTTACGTTTGCGTTTTCATCTAATTCAAATACAGCAGAATATGTAAGTTTTTCTTCATTTGGACGTAATGAACAAACATTGTTTGATAGCTTTTCAGGAAGCATGGGAACGGTTCTGTCGACAAGATAAACCGAGGTTGCTCTTTCGTATGCTTCTTTATCAATTTTGCTACCTTCTTTTACATAATGGGTTACATCGGCAATGTGAATTCCAACTTCAATGTTTCCGTTTGGTAGAACTTGGTATGAAAGTGCATCATCAAAATCTTTTGCATCGTGCGGGTCAATTGTAAAGGTTGGGACTTTACGCATATCGCGTCTTTTTGCAATTTCATCTTTTGTTATTTCTGTTGGTATTTTGTCTGCTAAATCGTTTAGGTATTCAGGGAATTTATACGGCAGGTTAAATTCTGCAAGTATTGCGTGCATTTCGGCATTGTTATCTCCAACATCACCAAGTACGTCAACAATTTTTCCTACAGGATTTTTTTGTCCTTCTACCCATGAAACAATTTCGGCAATTGCCTTTTTGCCATGTGTTGCTCCATTTAAATCTTTCATAGGAATGAAAATGTCGTATGGCATATTTTTTTCAGTAACAATAAGAAATGCAATATTGTTATCGTTGGTTATGCTTACAACTCCTGCAAATTTTGTTTTGTGCCTTTTTATAATTTCTATTATTTCACCTTCCGGACGTTTTTTCATTCGTCTTGCCCAAACTTTAACTTTAACTGTGTCGCCATTTAATGCACCACCCATAAATTTTCTTGGGATGTAAATGTCTTCTTCTGTATCTTCTGAAATTACAAATGCAGAACCTGATGCAATGAGTTGAACTGTGCCTGTTACTGTGTTTGTTGTTGGAACAAATTTATATTTGCCTCTTCTTTCTTCTTCAATTTTGCCTTGTTCACAAAGGGATTCAAGAACTTCATTTAAAAGTTGTTTTGTTCTTAAATCTTTAATTCCTATTTTTTTTGCAAGTTGTTTATAGTTAAAATATTGTTTTGGTCTATCTCTGAAAATATTCATTACATAATTTTGTAATGTTTTACGATTGAATGTTGATATTTTCTTCTTTTTCTTTTTTTTATGATGTGCCATAATTGTTTGTTTTTAGTTAAATAAAATTATAATTCCCACTCAAT
>JAADEE010000224.1 GCA_013153575.1 Chlorobiota bacterium | reverse complement strand
TTTTTATAAATTATTTATTCTTTACATACCTAACAGAAGCAGGTATACTTTTATGATAACCAAATCTCTTATCTTCCACATATCTTTTTATTAAATCTCCGGGTGGTTTTTTAAAGTACCTGGTTTGTATGTAATCTTTTTGATGTAATTCTGTTGAAGTCCAATAAATTGCAAAACTTGTTTTTGTAGGATAAGTATTAAAGTTTGCAAGATTCTTGTCAAAATTTAAATCTTCAAGAGCGGGGCTTAAATTTAAACTTCTATTAGAAGTATTTAATCTATTATCTGCCATGCCTAGTTCTTTCTCCAATTTCATCCATTCTTCATCTGAAGGAATATGCCATCCTTTAGGACAATATTTTTTAGCTTGCTCATACGTATAAACTTTTAAACTTGTCCCTTCGTGGTTTTTTATCTCTTTAACATCCTTTCCTGCATAACAAAAATTCTCAGCAAACCACCAATCATCTCCAATTTTAACAACTTTATATTTGTGTTTCTTAAATTTAAAAGTTTTTTCTTCTTTTATTTTCGGAATAAAGAACTCATCATCATCATCTTGCGAATATGAAAAATTTACAGAAAATAAAATTAGATAAAATAAAATAGTAATTTTTCTCATTTTGTTTTTTTATATAAATTAGTATCTTCTGCAAAAATAGTTTAATTATCCACGTAAAGAAATTAAAGCTCTTTTAAAATAATTTTCTTACAATAAAAATAAAAACACACATTTTTTTTTTTATAAGAATTAAAGTTTACTTTTGCGGTCTTGAAAAATATCTATATATATTGTCTAATTTAATAAAAAACAAAATTTACAAAATGAGTGAAAAAGTAACAGAAAACAAAGAAGAAGTAGTAGAAGAAGTTGTTGAAAACAACGAAACTACTTCAAAAGAAACAAAAACTGAAGAGGTTAAAACCGAAGAACAAAAAGAAGAAATTAAGAAAGAAGAAACATTCGAACATGCTTCAACTCTTGATTTTGATTGGGATTCAGCAGCTAAAGAAGATGATGAATACCCTGCAGAAAAAAGAGAAGAACTTCAAGAGTTGTACAGTAAAACACTTTCATCAATTACAGAAAAAGAAGTTGTTGATGGAACTGTAATTGCAATTTCAGATAAAGATGTTGTTGTAAATATTGGTTACAAATCAGAAGGAGTATTAAGTAAAAACGAATTTAGATATAATCCTGATTTAAAAGTTGGTGATACTGTTGAAGTTTATATAGAATCACAAGAAGATAAAACAGGACAATTAATTCTTTCTCACAAAAAAGCAAGAACATTACGTTCATGGGAAAAAGTTAATGCATCACTTGAAGGAGATGAAATCATTAACGGTTACATTAAATGTCGTACTAAAGGCGGTATGATTGTAGATGTATTTGGTATTGAAGCATTCTTACCAGGATCGCAAATTGATGTTAAACCTATTAGAGATTACGATGCATATGTTGGTAAAACAATGGAATTCAAAGTTGTAAAAATTAACAAAGAATTTAAAAACGTTGTTGTATCACACAAAGCACTTATTGAAGCTGAGCTTGAAGAACAAAGAGCTAAAATTATTGAACAACTTGAAAAAGGACAAGTTCTTGAAGGAACAGTTAAAAACATTACTTCTTATGGTGTATTTATTGACCTTGGTGGTGTTGACGGATTAATTCACATAACTGACCTTTCTTGGGGACGTGTTAACCATCCGGAAGAAGTTGTTGAACTTGACCAAAAAATTAATGTTGTAATTCTTGATTTTGATGAAAGCAAAAAACGTATTGCATTAGGATTAAAACAATTACAAGATCATCCTTGGGATTCATTAGATCCAAACTTAAAAGTAGGAGATAAAGTTGAAGGTAAAATTGTTGTAATTGCTGATTACGGTGCATTTATGGAAATTAAACCGGGTGTTGAAGGTTTAATTCACGTTTCAGAAATGTCATGGTCGCAACATTTAAGAACTGCACAAGATTTCTTTAAAGTTGGTGATAAAGTTGAAGCACAAATCTTAACTCTTGAAAGAGAAGAAAGAAAAATGTCACTTGGTATTAAACAATTAAAACCAGACCCATGGGATAAAATTGAAGAAAAATACCCTGTTGGATCAACTCAAAAAGCAAAAGTTAAAAACTTCACAAACTTTGGTATCTTTGTTGAGTTAGAAGAAGGCGTTGATGGACTTGTTCATATATCAGATCTTTCTTGGACTAAAAAAATCAAACATCCTGCTGAATTTACAGAAATTGATGCAGAACTTGACGTAATGGTTCTTGAAATAGACAAAGAAAACAGAAGATTAAGTTTAGGACACAAACAACTTGAAGAAAATCCTTGGGATGTTTTCGAAACTTTATTCAATATTGATAGTGTTCATGAAGGAACAGTTGTTAAAATAGGTAACAAAGAAGGTTTTATAGCACTTCCTTATGGTGTTGAAGCTGTTTGCCCTGTTACACATCTTAAAAAAGAAGATGGAACAATGCCTGTTGAAGACGAAAAACTTGAAGTTAAAGTTATTGATTTCCATAAAGATGCTAAAAAAATTGTTGTTTCGCATCTTAGAACATATAAAGAAAGAGCTAAAAGCAAAAATGCAAAAGCAAACTTCAAAAATGATATGGAAAAAACAACTCTTGGAGATATCAGTAGTTTATCAGAATTAAAAGATAAACTTAATAATGATGCTAAAAAAGAAGACAAATAAATTGTTAAACATTTAGGTTCGGAATTTTTATATTCCGAACCTTTATTGTATTTTTACGTTTAATAATTGTAAAGATTTCAAAAAATGGAAAATAAATTTGAAGTAATAAAAAAAGATAATCATACTTTAATTCAAGTTCTTGCTAAAAAACTTGATACAAGTATTGCCCCTTCATTTAAGTCAGAACTTGTTATGATTGCAGGAAATGGAGAAAAAAATATGATTATTGATTTAAGCAATACAGAATATTGCGATTCTTCAGGATTAAGCTCTATTCTTGTTGCTAACAGACTTTGCAAAAATGCAAAAGGAAAGTTTATCCTTTCAGGACTTCAAAATGCAGTTGAACGTTTAATTACAATATCTCAGTTAGATTCTGTACTAACAATTACTGATAATATAGAAAAAGCTGAGAAAAAAATTAACAATTAAATGTCTTTCGAAATTACGATATTAGGTAGTAGTTCAGCATTACCTACATCTAAAAGATTTCCATCCGCTCATGTTGTAAATATACATGAGCGTTTTTTTTTAGTAGATTGTGGGGAAGGAACACAAATTCAACTAAGAAAATTTAAAATTAGCTTTGCTAAAATAAATCATATATTCATAACACACCTTCATGGCGACCATTTTTTTGGCTTGTTTGGAGTAATTTCTTCATTTAGTTTACTTGGCAGAAAAAATGATTTACATATTTATTCACCGGGAAATCTTCAAAATAAAATTTATTCCGTAATAAATAAAAGAGAAATAAGCTTTAATATTTTTTTTCATAGATTAGAACACGAAGGAAATAAAATAATTTATCAATCAAAAAGTATTGAAGTATCAGCATTTCCACTTTCTCACAGAATTGAAACTTATGGTTTCCTTTTCAAAGAAAAACAAAAAGAACGCAACATTATTAAAGAAGCAATAAATAAATATAATTTAAGCATAAAAGATATTTTAAGTATAAAAAAAGGTAATGATTTTATTACTGAAAAAGGTGAAATAATACCAAATCACAAATTAAGCAAAAAACCTTATAAATCAAGAGGGTTTGCCTATTGTTCTGATACAAAGTTTAAAGAAGATATTATTCCTTATGTTTCTGAAATTGATGTATTATACCATGAAGCAACATTTGCAAAAGATTTAAAAGATATTGCAGAAATTACAGGACATTCTACATCGGAAGATGCTGCTAAAATTGCAAAAAAAGCAAATGTGAAAAAACTAATAGTTGGTCATTTTTCAACAAGATATAAAAACACTGATATTATTTTACAAGAAGCAAAAGCAATTTTTACGAACACACAATTAGCAAACGATGGAGATAAGATTATAATTCCCCTCAAAAGATAATAAAAACATTCCCCTTCCAACTTTCTCCTTTCAACTTTCCCCTTTCAACTTTTAACTTTCTCCTTTCAACTTTAAACACTTATATAGAAAATCAATAAAAATTGCAATTCTTTAAAGATAATTTTACATTTTTGCACAAATATTAATTTTTGAACAGAATAAAAACAAAAAAATGTTAAGCTCACACGAAATCAGAAAATCTTTTACAGACTTTTTTAAATCTAAAAATCATAAAATTGTTCCATCTGCACCAATGGTTATTAAAAATGACCCAACACTTATGTTTACAAATGCAGGTATGAACCAATTTAAAGAAATATTTCTTGGCGAAGCAAAAACAGATGTTACACGAGTTGCCGATAGCCAAAAATGTTTAAGAGTTTCCGGTAAACATAACGATTTAGAAGAAGTTGGGCATGATACATACCATCACACAATGTTTGAAATGCTTGGAAACTGGTCTTTTGGAGATTATTTTAAAAAAGAAGCAATTGATTGGGCATGGGAGTATTTAACTGAAGTTCTTAAAATTGATAAAAAGAATTTATACGCAACAGTTTTTGAAGGCTCTAAAGAAGACGGAACAGAAGCAGATGAAGAAGCAAAAGAATTTTGGAAACAATATCTTCCGGAAGAACAAATCCTTTATGGAAATAAAAAAGATAACTTCTGGGAAATGGGAGCAACAGGTCCTTGTGGTCCTTGTTCTGAAATTCATATAGATTTAAGAAGTGAAGAAGAAAAAGCAAAAATTAAAGGACGTGATTTAGTAAACAAAGACCATCACCTTGTAATTGAAATTTGGAACCTTGTTTTTATTCAGTATAACAGAAAAAAAGGAGGCAAGTTAGAAAACCTTCCTGCAAAGCATGTCGATACAGGAATGGGTTTTGAAAGACTTTGCATGGTTGTTCAAAATAAAAAATCAAATTACGATACTGATGTTTTCCAACCAATTATTAAGCAAATATCGGAAATAAGTGGCAAAAAATATGGCGAAAATCACGATGTTGATGTTGCAATGCGTGTAATTGCTGACCATTTGCGTGCTGTATCTTTCTCAATAACAGACGGGCAACTTCCATCAAATACAGGAGCAGGATATGTAATTCGTAGAATTTTGCGTAGGGCAGTTCGTTACGGTTATACTTTTTTAGATATGAAAGAACCGTTTATAAATCAATTGCTTGAGAGCTTAATTGATGTAATGGGGGATGCCTTTGAAGAACTTAAAAAACAAAAAAATATAATACAAAAAGTTATTTTTGAAGAAGAAACTTCATTCCTTCGTACATTAGAAAAAGGAATTAAATTACTCGATAAAATTATTCAAACAGAAAAAAAGAATAATCAAAAAGTTGTTGAAGGAGTTGCAGTTTTCTTACTTTACGATACTTATGGATTTCCTTACGACCTTACAGAATTAATCCTTAAAGAAAATGGCTTAACAATTAATAAAGAAGGCTTTGATGAAGCAATGAAACTTCAAAAAATGAAGTCAAAAGATGCCGCACTCGAAGATAAGGATGACTGGGTAACTTTGTTAGAAGATGATGTTGAAGAATTTATAGGATACGATAAAACAAAAGCAACTGTTAAAATTACAAGATACCGTAAAGTAAATATAAAAGGTAAAGAACTATATCATTTAATATTTAACTTCACACCTTTTTATGCCGAAAGTGGAGGGCAGGTTGGCGATAGTGGTTATATTGAATTTGAAAATAAAAAAATATACATATCCGATACCCAAAAAGAACATAATGTAATAATTCATGTAACAAAAGAATTGCCTGAAGATTTAACAGTAAGCTTTAAAGCAGTTGTTGATTTAGAAAAAAGAAAACTTACAACAGCAAATCATTCAGCAACACACTTAATGCACAAAGTTCTTCGTGATGTTCTTGGAAAACACGTTGAACAAAAAGGTTCTTTGGTTAGTCCAAAACATTTACGCTTTGATTTTTCTCATTTTCAAAAAATGACAGACGAAGAAATTTTAAAAGTAGAAAAAGCTGTAAATGAAAAAATTAGAGCAAATATAAGTTTAGAAGAAAAACGTGCAGTGCCAATGGCAGATGCAATTGAAATGGGAGCTACTGCTCTTTTTGGTGAAAAATACGGAGATTTAGTACGCGTTATAAAATTTGACGATTCTATTGAGCTTTGTGGAGGAACTCATGTAAAAGCAACAGGTGAAATAGGTTTCTTTAAAATAGTTTCAGAAAGTGCAATTGCAGCAGGGATTAGAAGAATTGAAGCAGTAACATCCGTTGAAGCTGAAAAATTTATCTATGATAAACTTCAATTGATAAATGATATTCAGGCAAACTTTAAAACTTCTAAAAACTTAAAGCTAAGTGTTGAAAAAGTTTTAGAAGAAAACAAAGAACTTAAAAAACAAGTTGCTGAATTTGAAAAAGAAAAAGTTAAGGCTCTTAAAAAACAATTGAAAGATAATGTTAGAGAAATTAATGGTATTAATGTAATTGCCGAAAAAGTTGATGTGAGCAATGCAGGGCAAATAAAAGATATGGCTTTTCAATTAAAAGGTGAAATTGATAATTTATTTTTTGTTGCAGGTGCAGATATCGATGGAAAAGTTAATTTAACTATAATTATTTCGGATAATTTAGTAAAAGATAAAGGACTAAATGCCGGGCAAATCATTAGAGAAATAGCCAAATCTGTTAAAGGTGGTGGTGGCGGACAATCTGGTTTTGCAAGTGCAGGAGGTTCTGATGTGTCAGGAATTGAAGAAGCATTGAAGGGTGCAATTGAACATGTGTCTTAAGTTGCAAATTCAAAAAAATGCATTATGAAAGCTATTTTAACAATAGGATTGTTGATATTGTCAAACACATTTATGACTTTTGCTTGGTATGGTCATTTAAAGTTTTCTGAATGGAAATGGTTTAATAAGTTAGGTTTAATATCAATTATTTTAATTTCGTGGGGTATTGCATTATTTGAATATTTTTTTCAAGTTCCTGCTAATAAAATTGGGTTTAAAGGAAATGGCGGACCGTTTACACTTGTGCAATTAAAAGTTCTTCAAGAAATAATAACATTAGTTGTGTTTAGCCTATTTACAATGTTCTTTTTTAATAATCAAGAAATAAAATGGAACCATATTGTTGCATTTTTGTTAATTATTCTTGCTGTATATTTTATGTTTAAAGAATAAATTTTCAAAATGAACAAACTATCAAATATTATAAAAATAAATTTAAACGAACTTTTTGTATTACTAAAAAGACTTGCTGTTGTTTTAGTAATACTTTCAATACTTCGTATTTTATTTTATTTGTTTAATACAGAGCAATTTGAAGATATGACTTTTTCTCACTTTCTA
>JAADEE010000225.1 GCA_013153575.1 Chlorobiota bacterium | reverse complement strand
TCTTACATATTTTATAAGTTCAGTTATACCAACTTTTACTTTTGCCGAAATAGGCATAAGAGGAACTGCCGCAATATTTTTTATTGGAATGTTTTCCTCAAATATTGTCGGAATTATTTCTGCAACAGCATTACTTTGGATTATTAATTTGGCAATTCCTGCAATTATAGGTTCTGTTCTTTTTTACAGAACTAAATTATAATTCTTTGTGAGTATCTCTTAACAAGTCATTTACTTCTTTTACAGGATTAAATGTTGAAATAGGAACTTCAACAAAAATAGTATTCCATTTTGCCATTGCACCATTCCATAAACCCGGTAATTCTAATGCTTTTAAATCTTTTCCATCTTTTGATTTTTTAGAAATAAAACCTGTTTCATGGTCAATGAATTTATGAAGGTCAAAACTATTTCCTTTGTAATCTTTTACTGCTAAAACTAAGTCAACAGGATTAAAATGTGTTGCATTTTCAATAATTTTTGTTTTTTCAGGATTTGACATATCAATTTGTGCACCTTCAACAATTTGTAAAGAAACAGAACCACTGTCATTTTGTACAAAGAAAGGTCCTCCACCGGGTTCACCTTCATTTTTAACCATACCGCAAACCCTTACAGGACGGTTAAGTTTGCGTAGTAGGTATTTTGCTTTGTCTTCGTCTGATTTATTTTCAAATTCATTATCAAGCGATATAAAAAGCTCATTTTCAAGAAAAGATTTTGCTTCATTAATGGCTTCTTCACTTAAATTATTTTGAAGTTTTTCAATTAAATTAAAGATATGATTTCTTTTATCAATTAAAATTCCTGCAATAGCTTTTTTATATGTAATTGTGTCTTTTTTTAGGCTATCAGGAACTACATTATCAATATTTTTAACAAAAATAATATCAGCATCAATGTCATTTAAATTTTCAATTAAAGCACCATGTCCGCCCGGTCTGAAAAGAATTTTTCCATCTTTTTCTCTGAAAGGTTTATTTTGCAAATCAACGGCAATTGTATCGGTAGAACTTTTTTGAACCGAAAAATCAATATTGAATTTTACATTGAATTTTTTTTCATATTCTTTTTTAACATTTTTAATATGCTTTGTGAAAGCTTTTTTATGTTCAGGCGAAATTGTAAAATGAATATTTACAAGTTCATTTGAATTTGCATATTTAATACCTTCAATTAAATGCTCTTCGGCCGGGGTTCTTGATTTATCTTTATATTTATGAAATTTAAGTAATCCTTTGGGCAGATTTCCATAGTTTAAGCCTCTTTTGTCTAACAGGCAACCTAAAATTAGTTTGTGGTCTCTTTCAAAATCAACACCTTGACTGCAAGCATCTTTTAAATCATCATAAAAAGCAAATTCCGAAATGTTTTTAAAGAAAAGTTTAACATCTTTATATTTTTCATCTTCAATATTTGCATTTTTATCATCTTTAAATTCAAATAGTTTTTTAAACATTCTGCTTGCAGCACCCGATGCAGGAACAAATTTTACAATTTTTTCATTGTTTGTTGCATCTTCATATAATTTTATGTATTTGTTTAGTTTGTCGTTTTCTAACTTAACAATTCCGTTATTAATTGTTGCTGCTTTTATAATATTAACAAAAGGAAAACCTTTTATAAAATGGTTTATTTGTTCTTCAACTTGTTCTTTACTAATGCCTTTTTTTGAAAATTGTTTTAAGTCTTTTGATGTAAACATATGTTTGTTTATTGATTATTACTTTAAGTTTTTTCAAAAATATAAATAATCTTTAAAGAGCAAACGTATTCTTTCAGAAATTAATGTTCTCGATTTATTTTTTGCAATTTCAATATCTACATCGTAAGAAAATAAGGGAATAATTGATTGTAAGTATTTTGATTTAACATCTTCTTTTTTTAATTCGGAAACTCCACAAATAACAATAGTTGGTTTTTTAAAATAATCTGCTTTTTTTATAAGTTCTCCAACAATTTTTCCATCTAAACTTTGTTTGTCAAATTTGCCTTCTCCTGTTATTATCAAATCACTATTGTTAATATAGTTGTCAATATTTATTGTGTCAAAAATAAAATTACTTCCTTGTATTAATTTTGTATTAAAAAAAGCAAAAGCACCTGCACCAAAGCCTCCGGCAGCTCCTCCTCCTTTAATGTTTGAAATGTTTTTACTGTATTGATATTTAATTATTTGTGTAATATTTTTTAGTCCTTTGTCTAAAATGTTTATTTCTGTATTGTTTGCACCTTTTTGTTTTGCAAAAACATATGCAGCACCATTTTTTCCGTAAAGTTTATTTTTAACATCGTAAAGAGCAATAATTTCAACTTCTTTTAGTAATGGTGTTACATTGCTATTATCAATTTTTGAAATATTAATTAAGTTTTTTCCTATTGCTTTAAGCTCAACTCCTTTGCTGTTTAAGAATTTATATCCTAATGCATTAGCAGCACCTATTCCACAATCATTTGTAGCACTTCCGCCTAAACCTATAATTATTTTTTTTGCACCTTTATTTAAAGCGTCCAAAATAATTTCTCCTGTTCCAAAACTACTTGTTTGCATTGGCTTTTGTTCAATTTTTTTTAATAATTGTAAGCCTGATGCACTTGCTAAATCAATTATTGCAGTTTTGTTTTTATCTGAAAAATAATAATGAGTTTTAATTTTATTAAAGATAGGATTATTTACTGTTATATTAACTTTTTTTGCATTAAAAAAAACTGATAATATTTCAGAAGTTCCTTCTCCGCCATCGGCAATAGGAAGTTTATGTATTTTTATGTTGTTATAATCTTTAAGTCCTTTGTATATAGCATTAACAGCATCTTTTGCACTTAAAGTAAATTTAAATTTGTCAGTAGCAATTAGTATATTATTAAACTTTTTCATTAAATTGTATTATATTTGAACAAGGGGAAACGAACAATTATAAAAATATAATTTCTCATAGCATAAAATTAATTAAATTTGCAGATTAAAAAGATAAATACAAACAAAATATGAGCAGTAAAAAATTAGTTGAGGCAATCACACTTGGAATGATTGATAAAAAAGCCGAAAATATTGTAACAATCAATTTTGCCAATACAAAAAATGCAATAACAGATTACTTTGTAATTTGTGAAGCTGCAAACCCAAAACAAACCGAAGCAATTGCTGATTCTGTTGAAAGATTTGCAAGAAAAGAACTTAAAGAAAAACCTATTCATTCAGAGGGTAAAGAAAATGCTGAATGGATTATTTTAGATTATTTCAATGTTGTTGTACATATTTTTCAAAAAGAATTTAGAGAATCGTACAAACTTGAAGAACTTTGGTCAGATGCTGAAATAAATAAAAAAGTAGAAAAAAAACCTATAAAAAAGAAACCTGTTGATGATAAAGGTAATCTTTTTAAAGGAACAGGAAATAATAATTCTCTCTTTATTTTTTTAGGAATTACAGTTTTATTTTTCATACTTCAATTTGCTTCAAATCAGGAGCTTGCTAAAGAAATTAGTCAGCAAAGATTTGAAAATAAAATTTTAAGTAAACCCGGAGCAGTTGAAAAAATAAATATTGTTAATAATAAAATAGTTGAGGTATTTATTAAAGAATCATATTTAAGTGATTCTGAATTTAATGATGCAAATAAAGCAAAAGGGAATCGAATTTTTAATGCAAAAGAAAGTCCTCAATATTTTTTCAAAATAGGTTCAGTTGAAGTTTTTATTAATGAATTAAATGAATTGCAAAAAAATATTGAAAGGAGTAAAAGAATTCCTGTTTTCTATGAAGATAGGGTAGATGTTTTTGGAGAACTATTAGGTTGGTTACTTCCATTACTTATAATAGTTGGAATTTGGATTTTTATTTTTCGTAGAATGGGCGGTGGCTCCATGGGCGGTGGTGGAGGTATCTTTAATGTCGGTCGTTCAAGAGCAAAGCTGTTTGACAACGATAAAACAAAAATGAAAATTAACTTTTCAAATGTTGCCGGACTTGAAGAAGCAAAAGTTGAAGTTCAAGAAATTGTTGATTTTCTTAAAAATCCTGATAAATATACAAAACTTGGAGGTAAAATACCAAAAGGTGCGTTGCTTGTAGGACCTCCCGGAACAGGTAAAACTTTACTTGCAAAAGCAGTTGCAGGAGAAGCGGAAGTACCTTTCTTTTCACTTTCAGGTTCTGATTTTGTAGAGATGTTTGTTGGTGTTGGAGCATCACGTGTAAGAGATTTATTCGCTCAAGCAAAACAAAAATCACCTTGTATTATTTTTATTGATGAAATTGATGCAATAGGTCGTGCAAGGTCGCGAAATGCAAATATGGGAGGAAATGATGAGAGGGAAAATACTCTTAATCAGCTTCTTACAGAAATGGATGGTTTTGATACTAATGCAGGAGTAATTTTAATTGCTGCAACAAACCGTGCAGATATTTTAGATCCTGCACTTTTAAGAGCAGGTCGTTTTGATAGACAAATTCATGTTGAACTTCCTGACCTAACAGAAAGAGAAGATATATTTAAAGTTCATCTTAAACCTATTAAATTAGGTAAAGATGTTGATATTGAAAAACTTGCTAAACAAACACCCGGTTTTTCAGGTGCAGATATTGCAAATGTTTGTAATGAAGCTGCTTTAATTGCTGCAAGAAAAAATAAAGAAGAAGTTAGTCATCAAGATTTTCATGATGCAATTGACAGAATAATTGGCGGACTTGAAAAGAAAAGTAAAATAATTACAAAAACCGAAAAGAAAACAATAGCATATCACGAAGCAGGTCATGCAACAGTAAGTTGGATGCTTGAACATGCACATCCTTTGGTAAAAGTTACAATTGTGCCACGTGGACAAGCATTAGGTGCTGCATGGTATCAACCTCATGAAAGGCAAATTACAACAAAAGAACAACTTCTTGATGAAATGTGTGCAACACTTGGAGGTAGAGCTTCTGAAGAAATTAGTTTCGGAAAAATTTCCAGTGGTGCATTAAACGATCTTGAAAGAGTTACAAAACAAGCATATTCAATGGTTTCTTATCTTGGTATGAGTGAAAAAGTTGGAAATATTAGTTTCTATGACTCATCAGGTCAAGGGCAATATCAATTCCAGAAACCTTATAGCGATGAAACTGCAAAGTTAATAGATGCCGAAGTTAAAAATATGATTGAAGAGCAATATACCAGAGCAAAAAAACTATTGAGAGACAATCAGGAAAAAATGAATGAACTTGCAGAATTGCTTCTTAAAAATGAAGTTATTTATTATGATGATGCTGAAAATATTCTTGGAAAAAGAATGTTTAGTAACGAATATGAAGAAGAGGTGCAAAGAATAAGAAGACGAAACAAAGAAAGATTGCAACTTCAAAAAGAAGAAGAGGAGAAAGCAAAAAAAGAAGCTGAAGAAAAAGCAAAGGAAGAAAATAAAGACAAAAAGTAAAAAAACTATACTATGGAAAACTGGGTAAAAATTCAATCGTTTAAAAGAATGCACCAAGCTGAATTAAGAAAAAATATTCTTTCTCAGAACGGTATTAATTCTGTAATTATTAATGAAAAAGATAGTATGTTCCTTTTTGGAGATATTGAACTTTTTGTTGAAGAAAAAGATGAAAAAAAAGCAAAAGCATTAATTAACGATTTTGCAGGTCTTACAAAAATTAATTCTTTTATTGATATGAAGCCTATTTTGCTTTTTCAAAAAATATTGCAAGAAGCAGGAATTGAAACTTCAATAAAACGGCAAGAAAGTGAAAAATATATTCTTGGGAACTATGAACTTTACGTTGATAATGAAAACCTTGAAAAAACAATTCCTTACTTAACAGGAGAAAAACTTACAGGTTGGAAAAAAGTATTAGAGTGTAAAAAAGTTAGACAAACAAAGTACTATGTTGATTTACTTTCTGAAAACTTAATAAATTCAATTATAATTAAAAAGAAAGATTCCGATTATCATTTAGAATTAGTAAATATTTACGTAAAAAATGAAGATTTTGATAAAGCAAAAAGAGTAATATCAGAATTAAAAGGATTTGAGCTTGTAAAAGAATCAGAAACTTACTCATCAATTGAGAAGATAGAAGAAACACTTTCTAAAAACTCTGTGAAAGCAATAATTAAAAAACAAGATAATTTATTTAAACTTTTTGTTGAGAAAGATAATGTTGAACTTGCCAAAGAAATAATTAATTCAAATATAAAATGGGTTGAATTAAAAACATTCTCAAATATAGCAAATGCCCTTTATTATAAAAGTATTTTAGATGCTGAAAATATTCCATCTGTAATTATTAATGAAAAAGGAAGTGCATTTTTATTAGGAGAAATTGAACTTTTAACAGAAGAAGATTATTTTGAAAAAGCAAGTGAATTAATAAATAACTTATAAAATAGAATTTTGAAAAAAGACCTTATTAAAAGAGCATTAACCGCAGCATTATTTTTAATAGTTTTATTAAGCGGAATATTAATAAATGAATATCTGTTTTTAGGTATATTTTTGGTTATTACAGGAATATCTCAATGGGAATTGTATAATTTATTTGAAAAAAAACAACATTATAGTCAAAAAAAATATGGAATATTTTTGGGAGTAGTATTATTTATTACAAGTTTTTTTGTTGCAAAAGGAGTAATTCCTTCATCAGGATTTTACTTTACAATTTTCCTTATAATTTTAATGTTTATAATTCAACTTTACAGTAAAAGAGAAACTCATTTTACATGTATTGCTTTTACATTGGTTGCTTTAATTTATGTAGCTATACCACTTTCAACAATTAACTTTATTGCTTTTGCAGGAATAAATGAAAACCAATATACTTACGAATATGTTTTAGCAATGTTTGTAATGATATGGGCAAATGATAGTGGAGCATATATTTTTGGTTCAATGTTAGGGAAACATAAATTATTTGAAAAAATTTCACCTAAAAAAACTTGGGAAGGAACAATTGGAGGTTATTTTACAGCATTAGTTGCTGCATATTTTATTTCTTTATGGTTTACAGAACTTAATCTTATTGAGTGGTTTATTTTTGCAACAGTCGTTTCTGTTTTTGGAACTTACGGAGATTTAGTAGAATCTCATCTGAAAAGAAGAGCAGGAGTAAAAGATTCCGGAAGAATTATGCCCGGACATGGAGGTATGTTAGATAGATTTGATAGTACATTTTTTGCTGCACCTATGATTTTTTTATATCTTAAAATTTTAGAATATTCATTTTAATACCAAGAAACAAAATATTATATTATGAGATTTCATAAAGAAGGTTTTGCAACCATATTTATAGTAATTGCAGTATTAATAGTTTTAAACTTAACAGTTTTCTTATTTTGTAATTGTACAGAAGTTTTATATTTCTTTTTAGCAGCATCTTTAGTTTTACTTTTTATTGTTTTACAATTTTTTAGAAATCCTAACATAAAAAGAGCAATATTAGAAAACGGAGTTAT
>JAADEE010000182.1 GCA_013153575.1 Chlorobiota bacterium | reverse complement strand
GCAAATTGTGGAGGTTGTGGTTTTCCGGGTTGTAGAAATTTTGCAGAAGCCTGTGTAAAAGCTGATGATTTGGATAGTTTGTTTTGTCCTGTTGGAGGAAATGAAACTATGGCATCAGTTGCAAAAGTTTTAGGAAAAGAAGCAAGTGAAAAAGAAAAAATGGTTGCTGTTGTTAGATGCAATGGTGCACCACAATTCAGAAAAAAAATAACAAAATTTGATAGTGCTGCAAATTGTACAATTCAACATAATTTATATGGAGGAGAAACTGCTTGCCAGTATGGGTGTTTAGGATTAGGAGAATGTGTAGATGCATGTAATTTTGATGCAATGTACATGGATCCAAAAACTGAACTTCCTGTAATTATTGAAGATATGTGTACTGCTTGTGGAGCTTGTGTAGAGGCTTGCCCAAAAGATATAATTGAATTAAGACCCGTAGGAAAGAAAAGTAGAAGAATATTTGTATCATGTGTTAGTCAAGATAAAGGTGGACCAGCTAAAAAAGCATGTTCAGTTGCATGTATTGGTTGTGGTATGTGTTTTAAAGAATGTAAATATGATGCAATAAAGATTGAAAATTTCCTTGCATATATTGATCCTGCAAAATGTGTTCTATGTAGAAAATGTGTAAGTGTTTGTCCAACTGATGCAATTTGGGAAGTGAACTTTCCGGCAAGAAAAATTAAACCTGTGGCTAAAAAAACAACATCTGAAAATAAAGAAGTCGATTTAATAAAGGTTGCAAAAGAAAATTCTGATAAAAAAGATAGTAAAGCATAGAAAAACTATATAAAATGTTAAAAACATTCACAAAAGGAGGTATTCATCCACCTGAAAATAAACTTTCTGCAGATAAAAAAATAAAAATTTTGCCTATTCCAAAGCAAGTTTTTATACCTGTATCTCAACATATTGGAGCACCTGCAAAAGTTCTTGTTAAAAAAAATGATTTAGTAAAGGTTGGTCAGTTAATTGCTGAACAAGGTGGCTTTGTTTCTGCAAATATTCATTCGCCTGTTTCGGGTAAAGTGTTTAAGATTGACAATGTTACAGATACAAGTGGGTATAAAAGACAAGCAATAGTTATTAATGTTGATGGTGATGAGTGGGACGATAAAATTGATAGAAGTTCGAATTTAAAGAAAGATTTCGATTTAAGTTCAGAAGAAATTATTAAAAAAGTTCAAGAAGCAGGAATAGTTGGTTTAGGAGGAGCAACATTTCCTTCACATATAAAACTAATGCCTCCGAAAGATATGGTGGCAGAAGTCCTTATAATTAATGGTGTTGAATGTGAACCTTACTTAACTTCTGATCATAGATTAATGCTTGAAAAAGCAGAAGAAATGCTTGTTGGTATTCAAATTTTAATGAAAGCTTTAAAAGTAGAAAAAGCATTTATCGGAATTGAAAATAATAAACAAGACGCAATTGAACATCTTAATAAATTAGTAAAAAGCTATAAAGGTATTGATGTTGTTCCTTTAAAAGTTCAATATCCGCAAGGTGGAGAAAAACAACTTATAAAAGCTGTAATTGATAGAGAAGTTCCTTCGGGCGAATTGCCAATTTCTGTTGGAGCAGTAGTTCATAATGTAGGAACCGCATTTGCTGTTTATGAAGCTGTGCAAAAAAACAAACCATTAATTGAACGTGTTGTTACAGTTACAGGAAAGTCTGTAAAATCACCCGGAAATTTTTTAGTTAGACTTGGTACTCCTGTAAAAGAATTAATTGAAGCTTCAGGAGGTTTGCCTGAAGATACCGGAAAAATTATTAGTGGAGGGCCAATGATGGGCAAAGCTTTAAATACTATGGATGTGCCTGTTGTAAAAGGAACTTCAGGTATTTTAATATTACCAAAAGAAGAAGCAAAAAGAAGAAAAGTTAAACCTTGTATAAGATGTGCAAAATGTGTTGAAGTGTGTCCTATGGGATTAGAACCATTCTTACTAATGACTTTGGCAGAAAAATCAATGTATGAACGTTCTGAAAAGGAAGATGTTATGGATTGTATTGAATGTGGTTCATGTAGTTATACCTGCCCATCTGACAGACCATTGCTAGATTATATTCGTTTAGGAAAAAATCAAGTTGGAGCAATGAGAAGAGCAAGAAGTAGAAAGTAGTTTGAATTTAAAAAGTTTAAAGATGCAGAATGCATCAAAAAAATAATAAAAGTATGTCAAAATTAATAGTTTCATTATCACCACATCAATTAGGAACAAATTCTGTAAATAAGTTAATGTATGGTGTATTAATAGCATTGCTTCCTACACTTTTTGTGTCTGTGTGGTTTTTTGGTTTAGGGGCAATTATTGTAATATTAACATCGGTTTTGTCAGCAGTTATATTTGAATTTTTAATAACAAAATATGTATTGAAAAGAGAAAATACAATAACTGATGGTTCTGCTGTTATAACCGGCTTATTATTAGCATTTAATTTACCAAGTAGTTTGCCTGTTTGGTTAGTGATAATAGGAGCATTTGTTGCTATTGTTGTAGCAAAATTATCATTTGGAGGTTTAGGGAACAATCCTTTTAACCCTGCATTAATTGGTCGTGTATTTCTTTTAATTTCATGGCCTGTGCAAATGACAAGTTGGCCTGTTCCAAGTCCAATTTCCAATAAATTTTTAGGATATACCGATGTAACAACAGGAGCAACACCATTAGGCAAATTAGCCGAAGCAATGAGAAATGGTGAAAGTATGACTTCTTTCTTTGAGAAAATACCAAATTATACACAAATGGCAATAGGAAATATGGGAGGTTCTTTAGGAGAAGTTGCTGCAATAGCATTAATAATTGGTCTTGTTTATATGCTTATGAAGAAAATAATAACATGGCATATTCCTGTATCAATATTAGGAACAGTTGCAATTTTTACAGGCATACTTTGGTTAGTTAATCCTGTAAAATATGCAAATCCAATGTTTCATTTATTATCAGGAGGCTTATTATTAGGAGCAATATTTATGGCAACAGATTATGTAACATCACCAATGAGCAAAAAAGGACAAATTATTTTTGGTATTGGAATAGGTGTGCTTACAGTAGTAATTCGTTTATGGGGAGCTTTTCCTGAAGGAGTTTCTTTTGCAATTTTAATAATGAATGCTTTTGTGCCAATTATTAATATGTATATAAAACCAAAACGTTTTGGAGAAAAAGCTAAATAAAGGTCAGATGTGGTCAGAAATAGTTAAAGTTTAGTTAAGAATAGTTTAAAATGAAGTGAAAAGTTGTTGAAATGTAGCAAATAATTAATAAAAGACACTTCATAATAATATTTGAAAACGTTTAGCAAAACATAAAAAAATAGTCATTAGTCAATAATAAATAAACAATTAAAAGATGGCATCAAAAACAAAATCAACATTTGTAAATATGGTTGTTGTGTTATTTGTAATTTCTGCATTAGCATCAACAGCATTAGCATTTGTATATCAAGCAACAAAAGAGCCGATTGCAAAGGCAAAACTTGAAATTAAAAAGAAAGCAATAGCACAGGTAGTACCTGAATTTGATACTTCGTATAATCCAATTGAAAATATGTTTAAAATTGCTTTGGCAGAAGGCGATAGTCTTGAATGTTATCCTACCAAAAAAGGTGGTGATTTCTCAGGATATGCTATAAAAGCAAATACGAACAAAGGTTTTGCCGGAGAGTTTTGGATAATGGTAGGTTTTACACCCGATGGAAAAATTTATAATACTGCAGTTTTAGAACATCATGAAACACCCGGCTTGGGTGATAAAATGCAAAAAAGTAAATCAAATTGGAGTGAGCAATTTACAAATTTAGATGTTCCTAATATTAAAGATATTGATGGCGATGGTATTTTAATTGAAGTTAAGAAAGATCAAGGAACTGTTGATGCAATAACAGCAGCAACTATTAGCTCAAGAGCTTTTTGCGATGCTTGTGAAAGAGCATATACAGCATTTAAGAAGATAAAAAAATAAACATAATAAAATGAGTAAATTAAAAATATTCACAAAAGGATTTTTTGCGGAAAATGCAGTTTTTGTAATGCTGTTAGGACTTTGCCCAACACTTGGAACAACAACTTCGGCATTAAACGGATTAGGAATGGGGTTAGCAACAACTTTTGTACTTGTAATGTCAAACGTTGCAGTTTCATTAGTTAAAAATTTAATTCCTGATAAAGTAAGAATACCGGCATTTATTGTAATTATTGCAACTTTTGTAACAATTGTAGAACTTTCAATGCAAGCATATTTGCCCGATTTGTATGCAGTTTTAGGTTTGTTTATTCCTTTAATTGTTGTAAACTGTATTATTTTAGGAAGAGCAGAAGCTTTTGCATCAAAAAATAATGCTTTAGATTCTGCAATTGATGGTTTAGGAATGGGACTTGGCTTTGCAATGGCTTTAACTATGTTAGGTTCTATTAGAGAAATTTTAGGAAGTGGTTCAATTTTTAATATGAAAATTTATCAAGGTGATGGAGCTTTGGTTTTTGTATTAGCTCCGGGAGCATTTATAGTTTTAGGATATTTAATTGCATTAGTTACTAAGTTAACTAAAAAGGCATAGTTGAAAAGTAAATGCCATAAAGGTTCATAAAATAAAAAAAATATTTAAGATAAAATAAATTAATCATGGAATATATCTTATTAATAATATCAGCAATTTTTGTAAACAATGTTGTTTTAGCACAATTTTTAGGAATTTGTCCATTCTTTGGAGTTTCAAAGCAAGTTGAAACAGCATTAGGAATGACAGGAGCAGTTATTTTTGTAATGACAATTGCAACTGTAGTAACATATTTGCTTCAAAAATATGTACTTGATGTTTTTGGAATACAGTACATGCAAACAATTACATTTATTTTAATTATTGCATCCTTAGTGCAATTAGTTGAAATAATTTTAAAGAAAGTTAGTCCTGCATTATTTCAAGCATTAGGAATATTTTTGCCACTTATTACCACAAACTGTGCAGTTCTTGGAGTTGCAATACTTGCTGTAAGACCTGATTATAATTTCAGTCTTTTACAAAGTACAATATTTGCAATGTCAACAGCAATAGGATTTGGTTTGGCACTTGTTCTTTTTGCAGGTTTACGTGAACATATGGAATTAGCAGATATCCCCGAAGGAATGAAAGGTGTGCCAATTGCATTTATAACTGCCGGACTTTTAGCTTTGGCATTTATGGGGTTTTCGGGGATTGCTTAATTAAAAAAAAACTTTTTAAAGACTGCATTTCTTGGATGCAGTCTTTTTTTTGTAAATTTGCAATATGACAAATTTTGCAGAAGAATTATTCAATAAATATGATATTTTTAAAGAAAATTCTCTAAATAATAGAAGAATTAAGCATAAAGATATTTTGCCCTTAATTCAAAAAAGAAATAATAATTTTTTAATTGAAGAAATAGGAAAATCTTATGAAGGAAGAGAGATTTTTCTTTTGAAAATAGGAGAGGGAAGTGCCAAGATAATGCTTTGGTCGCAAATGCATGGTGATGAAGCAACTGCAACACAGGCTTTATTTGATATTTTTAATTTCTTTGAAAATAATAAACTTTTTAAAGATGAAATCAATCAAATTTTGAAGCAATGCACTTTGTATTTTGTTCCGATGCTAAATCCTGATGGAGCAGAACGTTTTACAAGACGTAATGCACAAGGTATTGATATTAACCGTGATGCTTTGAGACTAGAAGCTCCTGAAAGCAAAATATTAATGAATTTGCGCGATAAATTAAATGCTGATTTTGGTTTTAATCTTCATGACCAAGATGCTTGGTATTCTGCCGGAGATACAAAATATCCTGCAACACTTTCTTTTCTTGCACCAACTTTTAATTCTGAAAAAGAAATTAATAATACTCGAAAAAAATCAATGCAAGTTATTGTTTCAATGAATAAGGTGTTGCAAAAAATTATTCCAAAGCAAGTTGCAAAATATGATGATGGATTTATGCCAACAGCTTTTGGTGATAATATTCAAAAAAGAGGAACATCTACAATTTTAATTGAATCGGGTGCTTATTTAAATGATGTTGAGAAACAATTTGTAAGGAAACTTAATTTTGTGAGTATTTTACATGCATTATATTCTATTTCAAATAATAATTATGAAAAAGAAAGTGCAGAAGATTATCATAAAATACCTTTCAATAAAAAAAATAAATTATTCGATTATATTTTGAGAAATGTAATTGTTAATGGGGAATTTGGAACTTACAAAGCTGATATTGGAATAAGGCGAAAGCAACTTTCAGAAAAAGATATTCTTGTTATTGAGGATGTTGGAGATTTGTCAAATAATTTTGGTTTCTTTGAAAAAGATGCAGAGCAAAGCATAATTAAAGAAATTTCAATTGGTGAGGATGCAGATTTTATTTTTGAAAAATTCTTTATTTAAATAAATTCGCTACAAATTTCTTTTTAAAATTGTTAATAACTCATTTTCTTTAATATTTATTGAAAATAAATTATAAAGCAAAGTTTCTTTATTTATAGTTAAGATTGCCTATTCATAAATTTTCATTTTCTAAATAAGCCTATTGTTAGTAAACTTTTTTAAGAAAAAGTTGCAAATAAAAAAAAAAGTAGTACGTTTGCGCCCGCTTTTAAAGAAAACAACATTTATTAAATGTCTAAAAAATTGATATTTAATGTGTTGTTTGTTTTTTTTAGAAGTTTTGAGAGAATCTCAAGGTCATTATTTGTTAAAAATAATTTGAAATAATGGCTTATTTAGTAATGAAAATTATTTATATGAAATTTTATTTTAGAACATCAATCTTTTTTGTAATAGGAATGTTACTTTCTTCGAATTCACTTTTCAATAGTGTTTTTACAGTTAAGAAAGTTGGTGTTAAAAACAATGTTGGAAACAATATTGAGATTAAACAAGCTGAAAAAAAATATGTAAGTAAATATCAGTTTGAAAAAGGCTACGAAGAAGCTATACAGTTTATAAAAGACCATGAAGGATTTGCCGGAGGAAAAGCATATTATGATGCAGCCGGAATAAAAACAATTGGTTATGGTCATAGAATAAAAGAAGGAGAAACATTTCCTGAAAGAATAACAGAAAAACAAGCAGATGAGCTTTTAAGAAAAGATTTTGATAAGGCTGTTTGGTATGCAGAACGTGAGTCTAACACAAAAGGTTATAAAAAGATTGTAGTAGCTCATTTTATTTATGCAAAAGGAATCGGTAATTTTTTGAGAAGCACTTTTAAGAAAAAAGTTGATGCAGGAGAACCTGTTGATGAAGAATTAAAAAAATGGTGTTATTATAGAGGTGCTGATGGAAAACCTGTAAGAAGCGAATATATTTATAAAATTCGTCTTTGGGAAATTGAAATGTACAATCGAGAAGTTTAAAACAGACAATTTTAAAGGGAAAATAGAAAAAGACCTCAAATTTATTTTGAGGTCTTTTCTTTTTCTAATTTTTTAATATCGTCAAGTATCATTTTTGTATCAAATATTGTATATACAAGATACATAAGCAATAGACTTATAACAAAAGAT
>JAADEE010000152.1 GCA_013153575.1 Chlorobiota bacterium | reverse complement strand
AAATAGTTGTTTATAGTATTTTATGTTTCTTTTTAATTTATGATAAATGTCATATTGAATAAATATTTAGGTTTTATCTTCCAAACATCATTCCTGCCGAAAAAGTAATTGTGTAATTTTTTGTAAAATTGTCAGAATCTACATCATTATAGTCATTAATGTCTGTAAGTCCTACTCCGTATCTTGCTTCAGCAAAGAACATCATAAATTCAGCTCCAAGTCCAACATTTAACCCAAAATCTGTTCTGTCAAAAGTTATATCATCTCCATTAAATTCTCCATCTTTAAAAATGTCGTTGTAAGGTATTTGGCCTTCATCTTCAACTTGGCTTTCTGCAAGTTCTCCTACATCTGTAGTCATTGTAACAATTTCGTTTCCTTGTACAGCATAGGCAAAGTATGGTCCTGCTGTTAGATATGCAGGCCCGAATTTTAGTTTTAACAAAATGGGAATTTCAATATAATCAAGATTTAAAGAAAAATCTGTTTTTACATCAGTAGTGCCATCAATTAATTTTGTGTCGGCTGTAACTTTATACCCTTTTTGTGAATATAAAGCTTCTATTCTAATACCTACTTTTTTAGGTGTAAAATCAAAAACGAAACCACCATTTAATCCTGCTAATAGTTCACTTGTTTCATAAGATTGTAAATCAACATCGGTATTAACACCTGAAAGGTTTAAGCCAATTTTTGCTCCAACTTTTTGAGCATTCATTGAAAAAATAAAACCCAATGCTATTATTATTAAAAATATTCGTTTCATGTTTATAAATTTAAAGGTTTAAAAAGAATAAAGATATAAAAAATTATTGAAAAATAAAATAGTTTATTCCTATAGAAAAAACATGATTTGATAAAGCATCAGCATTTTCTTTTGAACTTCCTAACATGCTGTGTGTATACCTTATAAAAAATTCTATTTGTTCTTTTGTAAATTCAGTACCTATAAATATTCCGGCATCAATTCTATTGTATTCATAATCTTCACTATTAAAGTCAACAGAGTAAGATGTGGTTTCTGAAGTAATTAGGTATGTTCTTTTGTATTTTCCATCTGTCCAATATGCTCCGTAACCTCCAATTAAAATGCTTAGCTTTGAGTATTTGTTTTGAATAATTGAGTATTGCCCTGAAAATGGAATTTCAATATAATTCATAGAATTAACATATTTGTATAAAGATGCTTGTTCTGTTTTTAAACCTTTTTGCGAGTATAAAACTTCTGCTTGAACAGAAATAACTTCATTAAGTTGATGGTTTATAACAAAACCTGCTACAATTCCGGGTTTTAATTTTCTTATAGGATCAACTAATTGTTCGTTATATTCATTTGAATAAATTGCTTTTGATAAATTTAAACCTGCCTTTATTCCAAAAGAAGTTTGTGATAATAAACTTGTATTTACTACTATTAAAAAAAATATTGAGAAACTTAATTTCATAAAAAAAGGATTTGAAAACAAAAGTAATCAAATCCTTTTTAATTTTATAATGACTATTTATTTAAATTAATAGTTAATCATTATTTTTAGAATTCCATTTCTGAAAGACGTTTGTAATAATTATATCTCCATTTTGCATTTTCCTCTGCAGCTTTAAATAATTCATCAGCTTGTTCAGGGAATGATTTGTATAGAGAGTTAAATCTTACTTCACCTAACATAAATTCTTTAAATAATTCAAATTTAGGTGGTTTTGAATCTAACTGGAATGGATTTTTACCTTCATCTTGCAATCTTGGGTCAAAACGGTAAGTTGTCCAGTAACCTGATGCAACTGCCATTTTTTCTTCATCTTGAACTTGGTGCATACCTTTTCTTAAACCGTGTGCAATACATGGTGAGTATGCAATAATTAATGATGGACCCGGATATGCTTCAGCTTCTTTAATTGCTTTCATTGTTTGTGCATTACTTGCACCCATTGAAATTTGAGCAACATAAATATAACCGTAAGACATTGCAATTGCACCTAAATCTTTCTTTCTGATTTTTTTACCTGATGCAGCAAATTTAGCAATTGCAGCTGTTGGTGTAGCTTTTGAAGATTGACCTCCTGTGTTTGAATAAACTTCAGTATCAACAACAAGAACATTTACATTTTCGCCCGATGCTAATACATGGTCTAAACCTCCGTAGCCAATATCATAAGCCCAACCATCACCACCAATAATCCAAATTGATTGTGTTGTTAAGTATTTTTCAAGAGCAAGAATTTCTTTTGCAGTTTCTGATTTTTCAGATTTTAAAGCTTCAACAACTTTTACAGCAGCAGTTTTTGCATCTGCAGAACTTTCTCTAACGGCAATCCATGCTTCAAATGCTTCTTTTGTAGCATCTGCAACACCTTCTGCCATCATTTCGTTCATTTTTTTCTCAATAATGTCACGTTGTTTACGGTTTGCTAATGCCATACCATAACCATATTCTGCATTATCTTCAAATAATGAGTTTGCCCATGCAGGTCCCATTCCATCTTTACTTGCTACGTAAGGAGTAGCAGGTGCAGAACCTCCATAAATTGAAGAACATCCTGTTGCATTAGCAATAGTCATTGATTCTCCATAAAGTTGTGTAACTAATTTAATATAAGGAGTTTCACCACATCCTGCACAAGCTCCGTGGAACTCAAATAATGGTTGTGCAAATTGTGAGTTTTTAACATTTTTAGTTTTATCAACAACTTTATCTTTATAACCAATTACATTGTGAGCATATTCCCAATTAGTTTGTTCAGCTCTTTGTTCATCATCAAGAGCAACCATAACTAATGATTTTTCTTTTGAAGGACATACATCAGCACAAGAACCACAACCTGTACAATCAAGTGTAGAAACTTGAATTCTGAAATTCCAACCTTTAAGTTGAGCTTTTCCATCTTGGAATTCCATTCCTTCAGGTGCATTTTTAACTTCTTCGTCAGTAGCTAAGAATGGTCTTATACATGCATGAGGACAAACATAAGCACATTGGTTACATTGAATACAGTTTTGAGCAATCCATTTTGGAACTGTTGATGCAACACCACGTTTTTCGTATTGAGCTGTACCTGCAGGTAATGTTCCGTCTTCTCTTCCAATAAATGCACTAACAGGAATTTCATCTCCTTTAAGAGCATTAATAGGATCCATTATGTTTTTAATGAAATCAGGAGTATCATCATCACGTTTAATTCCTAAGTTTAATGTACCATCAAGTTTACTCCATTCAGCAGGAACTTCAACTTTATGAATTGCATCACCGCCTTGGTCAACAGCTTCATAGTTCATGTTCACAATTTTATCACCTTTAGCTCCGTAAGATTTCAAAATGAATTTTTTCATTTCACTTTGAGCTTGTTCGAAAGGAATAATTTGTGAAATTTTAAAGAATGCAGATTGTAAAACAGTATTTGTTCTGTTTCCAAGACCAATTTCTTTTGCAATTTTTGTTGCATTAATTATGTAGAAATTGATGTTTTTTTCAGCTAAAACTTTTTTGTATCCATCAGGAAGTCTTTTTACAACTTCTTCTTCTGACCAAGTTGTGTTAAGTAAGAAAGAACCATTTTCTTTAATTCCTTCTAACATATCATATTTATAAAGATAAGATGAATTTGAACAAGCAACAAAGTCAGGTTGTTTTACTAAATAAGTTGAACGAATTAATTTATCTCCAAAACGAAGGTGAGAAATTGTTATACCTCCTGATTTTTTAGAGTCATAAGCAAAATATGCTTGAACATATTTATCAGTATTATCACCAATAATTTTTATTGAGTTTTTGTTTGCTCCAACAGTTCCGTCAGAACCAAGTCCGTAGAATTTACCTTCGAAAGTTCCTTCCGGTACTGTACTAATTTCAGGAAGTAATGGTAAATTTGTAAATCTAACATCGTCAATAATTCCAACTGTGAAATGATCTTTTGGTTCGTTTCTTTCCATATTTTCATAGATAGAAACTATCATTGCAGGAGTAGTATCTTTTGAAGATAATCCGTAACGACCACCAAGTATCATTGGTTCATTTTCTTTTCCGTAGAAAAGGTCTTTAACGTCAAGGTATAATGGATCACCATTTGCACCCGGCTCAGAAGTTCTGTCTAAAACTGTAATTATTTTTGCAGATTTAGGAAGTGCTTCCATAAAATATTTAGCAGAAAATGGTCTGTAAAGATGAACAATCATCATACCTACTTTTTTGCCTTGTGCTTGAAGATGCTCAATAGTTTCTTTAATTGTTTGAGTAACAGAACCCATTGCAACAATAATATGCTCAGCATCAGCATCACCAAAGTAAGTGAAAGGAGCATAATTACGTCCTGTCATTTTTGAAATTTCTTTCATGTAATCAGCAACAACATCAGCTACGGGCTCATATAAATGACTTGCAGCTTCTTTTGCTTGGAAGAAAATGTCAGGATTTTGAGCAGTACCTCTTGTAACAGGAGCAGTAGAGCTTAATGCACTGTTTCTGAAACGTTGAAGAGCTTCCATGTCAATCATTGATTTTAGTTTATCTTCATCAGGAAGTTCAACTTTTGAAATTTCATGAGAAGTTCTAAAACCATCAAACATATGAATAAATGGAATTCTAGTTTTAATTGCAGTAAGGTGAGCAACCGGAGCAATGTCCATAATTTGTTGAGCACTACCTGTTGCTAAAATTGCAAAACCTGTTTGACGAGTTGCCATAACATCACTATGGTCGCCAAAAATTGATAATGCATGAGCAGCAACGCTTCTTGCACTTACGTGGAAAACAGCAGGAAGTAATTCACCTGCAATTTTATACATGTTTGGTATCATAAGAAGCAATCCTTGTGATGCCGTATAAGTTGAAGTTAAAGCACCTGCTTGTAATGAACCGTGAACAGCACCAGATGCACCGCCTTCCGATTGCATTTCAGAAACAAGAACAGTATCTCCAAAAAGGTTCTTTTTACCGTTGGCAGACCATTTATCTACGTATTCTGCCATGTCGGAAGATGGTGTAATCGGATAGATTGCAGCAACTTCACTAAACATATAAGATACATGTGCAGCAGCATAGTTACCTTCACATGTAATCATTTTTTTCTTTGCCATAATATAATTATTTTAAATAAAAATTCAATTTTTTAAAAACAATCTACAAATTTAGAATAATTATTAAAATAAAACATCTAAGAATGTTCATTTGTTTGTTTTTTATATAAAATTTAAATTTAAATATCTTTGTATGTCAATGATAACAAGTGTTTAGCAATGTTTTTTGAAATTGGTGTTTTAGAGCAGAAAATTGCAAGTTGCTATTATGTGTGATATTTGTTTATTTTGTGATAAAAAGAAATCTGTTAAAATTAAAAAATGAGCAAGGAGCAACATTCAAGAACAATTTTATTAGTTGGGGAAGAAAAATTTAGCAAACTTCAAAATTCACATGTGTTAATTGTAGGTTTAGGTGGTGTTGGCGGATATGCAGCAGAACAACTTACAAGAGCAGGTGTTGGAAAAATTACAATTATTGATGCTGATGTTGTAAATGAAAGTAATTTAAACAGGCAAATTATTGCTTTAAATTCTACAATTGGTAAAGATAAAATTGATGTTGTTTCTGAAAGATTAAAAGATATAAATTCTGAAATTGAAATTACAGCAATTAAAACTTTTATTTCAGAAGAGAATATTAATGAAATTATAAGTGAGCAACAGTTTGATTATGTGATAGATGCTATTGATACATTAATGCCAAAGGTTGAACTTATAAAAACTTCTTTAAAGAATAATATTCCAATAGTATCATCAATGGGGGCAGGTGGAAGAGTTGATGTTGAAAAAATTCATATAGCAAATATTGAGGATACTTATAATTGTGGTCTTGCCAGAATGCTTAGAAAACGACTTCATAAAATAGGGATAAGAACAGGATTTAAGGCTGTGTTTTCTTCTGAAAAAATTAATAAAGATGCATTAATTGAGGAAGCAAGCCGAAACAAAAAAACTAATTTGGGCACAATTTCATATATGCCAGCTGTTTTTGGTATGTTTTGTGCTTCGGTTGTGCTTCGTGATTTGGTTGAGAATTAAAAACTAAACTTTACATCATCAATAAAATACTTTTTTTCGCAATATGCACATCTTACTTCAATAGGATTTTTATTTGCAAGTTCAAAACGAGTTTTTACACCTTCAATATTTGTAATGCAATTTGAATTTGGACAAATAATGTGATTTTTAATTTCATTAGGAATGTCAATTCCAAACTTTTTTATAACTTTATAATCATCAATAATTATTAGTGTTGCAGTTGGTGAGATAAGTGCAATGCTATTTGCTTCTTCTTTTGAAATTTCACGATTTTCAATTTTTATTAAATCTTTTTTGCCCATTTTTCGACTTGTAAGATTTATGCCAATCATTATTTCTTTTTCAGAATTTGAAATATTTAAAATGTCAGCAACTTGCAAGGCTTTTCCTGATGTTATGTGGTCTATAACTGTTCCGTTTTTTATTGGGTCAACTTTTAATTTTTCTTTATTCATTTTTTTGATGTTTAGGTGTTTGATTGTTTAGTGTTTAATTGCTTAATTGTTTAATGTTTAGTTTTAATAGTTTAAATTTAGAAGTTCTGTTATAATTGCTTGACGCATATAAACTCCATTTTTTGCTTGTTGAAAATAGTATGCATATTTTGTATCATCAACTTCAGTTGTAATTTCATTAACTCGTGGAAGTGGGTGCAAAACTTTGAAATTGTTTTTCACTCCTTCTAAAAGCTTTTTAGTTATAATGTATGCATCTTTTACTTTTTCATAATCTTCTAAAACTGCAAAACGTTCTTTTTGTATTCTTGTAACATACATGATGTCAAGTTCAGGCATAACTTCTTTTATGTCCTCTAATTCTTCAAACTGAATATTTTTTGATTTTAAGTCGTCTTTAATGTAAGTTGGCATTTGAAGATGTTGCGGACTTGCAAAATAAAATTTTGGATTAAAATCGGAAAGTGCTTGTGCAAGAGAATGCACAGTTCTGCCAAGTCGCAAATCTCCAATCATTCCAATGGTTAAATTGTTTAAAGTCCCTTGTGTTTTTTGAATTGAATAAAGGTCGAGCATTGCTTGTGTAGGATGTTGATTTGTTCCATCCCCGGCATTAATTACAGGAACATCAACAGTTTCAGCAGCAAAACGAGCTGCTCCCTCAATTACATGTCGCATAACAATAATATCTGCATACATGCTAATTGTCATTAAAGTATCAGATAAAGTTTCTCCTTTTTTTACCGAAGTTGAACTTGTACCAGACATAGCAAAAGTATTTCCTCCAAGTTTTTTTACGGCTGTTTCAAAAGAAAAATGTGTTCTTGTTGAAGGTTCAAAAAAAAGTAATGCTGCAAGTTTTCCTGTCATATCAACATTAATTTCTTTTTTCTCAATTTTTGATGCTAAATCAATTAGTTTTAAAATGTCTTTTGTGCTGACATCTCGCATTGAAATTAGGTTTTTCATATCTTATGTTTAATTGTTTGGTGTTTAGATGTTTAGTGTTTAACTGTTTAGTGTTTAGATGTTTAGTGTTTTTTTGTTTTTGTTTAGTTGTGATAGTCTTAATTTGTATAGTTTGTTTACTAATTCTTCAATTGATGGTCTTTGTTTATTAACTTCTTCGATGCTTATAAAACCCAAATCGGAAGCAAGTATTAATTGATTTAATACTTCTAATAAACTTCCGTATGCAATTTCT